>CAIRSO010000452.1 GCA_903881215.1 uncultured Bacteroidia bacterium | reverse complement strand
GATACTGGAGGACTCACGCTCAAGCCAACTGCCAAATCAATGGATTACATGAAAAGCGATATGGCTGGAGCAGCAGCGGTTTCTGCAGCCATCAACGTAGCAGCATTAAACAATTTACCGCTTCACATAGTAGCCCTGATTCCGGCTACCGACAACCGCCCCGGCGGCAATGCCATCACTCCTGGAGATGTTATCACCATTTCAAATGGAGCCACAGTTGAGGTGTTGAATACCGATGCAGAAGGACGACTTATACTGGCTGATGCATTATGTTACGCTAAAAAATATGACCCAATGCTGGTAATTGACATGGCCACTTTAACAGGTTCAGCTGCCGCGACACTTGGAATTCACGGAATAGCAGCCATGCGAAATGACAGTGCCCAACTTTTTGATCTGCTCAAATCAGCCGGCGACCACGTAAATGAGCGAATTGTTGAACTACCTCTCTGGGATGAGTATGACGAGATGATCAAATCCAGTATAGCAGACATGAAAAATACCGGGGGAGGCGAAGCCGGAGCCATCTCTGCAGGTAAATTTCTGCAACGATTTGTCGATTATCCCTGGATTCATCTGGATATTGCCGGACCATCCTTTTTACATGCTGCCGATCACTACCGAGCAGTAGGAGGAACAGCCACAGGAGTAAGGCTTTTATCTGAATTTTTCAACCTCTTGATCAATCGAATGAATTCGGGTTCAAATTAAAAATGGGTTCCCTGATTGAATGAATAAAAGTTTAAATTTGACAAATAAAGTAAACGGGAATTGACCGTTTTAATCAATATACTTAGCGTATGGAACAACATAAATTGAGAATAGGAATCACGCATGGAGACATCAATGGAATAGGATATGAAATTATTATCAAAACATTATCAGACAGTAGGTTGCTCGAGTCTTGCACGCCGATAGTTTACGGCTCTCCAAAAGTTGCAGCTTACCATCGCAAGGCACTTGATGTCGAGTTATTCAGCTTCAATCAGATAGCCAATGCGCGTGAGGCTAATTCGAAAAGGGTCAACATAATCAATTGTGTTGATGAAGAAATCCGGGTTGAATTGGGAAAATCAACGCAAGAAGCTGGGCAGGCGGCACTTCTCTCTCTTCAGGCCGCTATAAAAGACCTAAAATCAGGAGACATTGATGTAATTGTTACAGCACCTATCAACAAAGAAAACATCCAGTCGGAGCAGTTTAAATTTCCGGGGCACACTGAATATTTCGCCAGTGAATTTGCTGCAAAAAATTATATGATGCTGATGGTCAGCGACCAGCTAAAGGTTGGTGTAGTAACCGGGCATATTCCTATTTCTGATGTCCCACAAGCATTGACGAAAGAGAAAATTCTATCTAATATCCGGATTTTGCACAAGACGATTCTGGAAGATTTTTCGATCCGTAAACCACGAATCGCAGTCCTGGGTTTGAATCCGCATGCAGGTGACAATGGAGTAATCGGTACTGAGGATCAAAATATCATCTATCCGGCCATCAAACAAGCCAATGAAGAGGGTATCATTGCACTTGGACCTTTTCCTGCAGATGGATTTTTCGGATCAGGGGATTTTAAAAAATTTGATGCCATCCTTGCCATGTACCACGATCAGGGGTTGATTCCATTTAAGGTACTGACTTTTGAATCGGGAGTTAACTTCACTGCAGGGCTACCTATAGTACGAACTTCACCAGCTCATGGAACGGCCTATGATATTGCCGGCACAGGAGTTGCCTCTGAGGATTCATTCAGAAATGCGATCTATTTGGCCATTGACGTTTTTGAATCCAGAAAATTATACAAGTCGCTCTCTAAAAATCCATTGAAACACCACGAGATCGATCGCACAGGAGGAGAATAACCAACCATAACCCAGTTTTGCCATGTTTGAATACATAAAAGGATCTGTAACCAATCTGACCCCTGCAGGAATTGTTATCGAAGCAGGCGACATCGGATATTTGATCCACATCTCACTTACCACCTATTCCCAGCTTCACGGAAGCGAAAAAGCTAAACTGTTTCTTCATCAGGTGATCCGCGAAGATGCACACATTCTTTACGGCTTCTATGAACAAACAGAACGTGAACTTTTCAGGATGTTGATCTCAGTCAATGGCATTGGGGCCAATACCGCCATTATGATGCTCTCTTCCCATAAACCGGAGGAGCTACAGCATGCTATTCTGACTGAAAATGTAGGATTATTGAAAAGCATCAAAGGTATAGGCATCAAAACTGCACAAAGAGTAATCATAGATCTGAAAGATAAAATCGGCAAAATTCCGGCAGGAGATCTTTTATTTAGGCCTGTCGAGAGCCCTGTTCGTTCTGAAGCAATTTCTGCCTTGGAAATGCTGGGTTTTAACAAAAAAGCTGTTGAAAAATTGATTGATCAGGTGATGGCTGAGCAACCATCCATCACCGTAGAGAATCTTATTAAGCTGGCTTTAAAGAGTTTTTGATCAAATTGAAAAAAGTACTTTTCAAAACAATTGTCGCAGCATTGCTCTCCGCATGTTTTGCACTGTTTTGGCATAGCAACGCATCCATTGGAAACGTAAATGCTAAGCCATGGCGGCTTGATGCCTTGTTTTTAACTCAAGGGGATACAATTCCAGGTGATACAATTACTTCCAGCCTTCATGCAAAAAAAAGAGAAAACCCCTTTTCTCAGTTGCGTAACAATGATACTACCACTTTCTATCTGAAAAGACCCTCCAACATTAAAACGGAAGTAGAATATGATGCCCTTAGTGGGCAATATTTAATTTCCGAGAAGGTTGGAGCCATTAATTATAAGTTGCCCGGATCTCTCAGTTTGAATGAATATCTGCAGAGTGATTTGAAAGAGTCGATTGATAGGTACTGGAGGAAAAAAATTTCACAGCAGTCATTTGAGCGCCGCTCTCAGCTTATTCCACAATTTCAAATTGGTGGCGATGCTTTTAATAAAGTATTCGGAAGCAGCGTCGTGAATATTCGTCCGCAGGGATATGTTGAGATGAGCCTGGGCCTTAAAAGTAACAAGATCGAAAATCCGGCCATTCCTACAAAGATGCAACGAAATACAACCTTTGATTTTAACCAGAAAATCAATGTTAGTCTTGATGGCGAAATCGGTGACCGTTTAAAGATGAGGTTCAATTACAACACAGATGCAACTTTCGATTTTGAAAATAAAATAAAGCTCAACTATACCGGAGGTGAAGATGAGATTGTAAAAAATGTTGAGGCTGGTAATGTCTCTATGCCTCTTACCGGGACTTTAATTCGTGGCGGGACCAACCTATTTGGTGTGAAAACAGACCTTCAGTTCGGGAAACTATCTGTCACCACGCTTTTCTCTCAACAAAAAGGAGAGACCAAAGTAATCAATACAGAAGGAGGGGCTGAGCGTACCAAATTTGAAATTAATGCCACCAATTATGATGCCAACAGAAACTTTTTTCTGGGTCATCATTTTTACACCACTTATGATCAGGCTCTCTCAGAAATTCCAATTCTGAAAACTTCCGTCACACTCAACAAAATTGAGGTTTGGGTGACCAATAAATCAAACCATTTTCAAGAATCCAGAAACATTCTTGCTGTACTCGATCTTGGTGAGAATGGACAAAACAAACAGAATCAGACTGTATCAGAATTTGGCGATACGCCTGGAATGATTTACCCCTTCAACCAACTTCCCAACAACGACATCAATGGAATCTATAAAGCTCTGACTTCTTCCTATTCTGATATCCGGGATATTGCCAAACTCAATGAGGCTTTAAAACCTCTTTCACAACGTGATTTCATTGCAGGTCGTGATTTTGATAAGATCGAAAATGCCCGTCGACTCGATTCAACAGAATACACCGTCAACAAGCAATTGGGGTACATCTCGCTCAACATGGCACTCAATGCTGATGAAATTCTTGCTGTTGCCTATCAATACACAGCAAGCGGAGAGACCTTCCAGGTTGGCGAATTTTCGACAGACGGGATAGAAGCACCAAAGACTTTGATTCTTAAAATGATTAAGGGAACAAACCTCAATCCTAAGTTTAAAAACTGGGATCTGATGATGAAAAACATCTACAACATCCGTTCTCAAAGACTTTCGAATGAGGAGTTCAAGCTGGATATTTTGTACCGGAATGATGCTTCCGGAACGGATCTAAATTACCTTCCTGATGGTCCGCTGAAAGAAAAGAACCTGCTAACTGTGATGAACCTCGACAACTTAAACAAGCAACTGGATCCCTACCCGGATGGTGTTTTTGACTTTATCGACCGCATTACGATCGATTCTCAAAAAGGTCGTATTATCTTTCCTGTCGTTCAGCCTTTTGGTTCGAATCTGGAGAAAAAATTCAATGGCGATGCCAGTGCCACCAATAGATATGTTTATTCTTCCCTGTACAACAATACCAGAACGGTTGCAGAACAGGATGCAGAAAAAAATAAATACCACCTGAGAGGTAGCTACAAAGGACTCTCTAATTCGGAAATCACCCTTGATGCTATTAACATTGCCAGGGGATCTGTCAAAGTAATGGCAGGGGGCAGGCAGCTTCAGGAAGATGTCGACTACATTGTTGACTATACCCAGGGAAGGGTAAAAGTGATCAATCAGGGACTCCTGGAATCTGGTACTCCAATCTCAATTTCAACAGAGAGTCAGGATCTGTTCAGCATGCAGCGCAAGACCATGCTTGGGACCCATCTGAATTATGAAATCAGCAAGAACTTTAACATCGGTTCTACTGTGATGTACTTACTGGAAAAACCGCTCACGCAAAAAGTAAACTATGGCGAGGATCCCATTGCCAATACCATGCTTGGATTCAATGGCTCCTACAGTGCTTCCTCTCCTTTCATTACAAGAATGGTGAATGCTCTTCCATTTATCAATACAAAGGAGGAATCCAAAATTGCTGTTGAAATGGAGTGGGCCAGATTGTTCCCGGGTCATGCCAAAGCCATATCCAAAGAGGGGGCCGTTTATTTGGACGATTTTGAAGGTACTACTACGCCCATCAATCTAAAATCTTATGCCGGTTGGTCGCTTGCCAGCACACCTCAAGGCAACGAGCAATTTCCGGAAGGGGATTTGATCAATAATCTGGCATATGGTTACAATCGGGCCTTGCTCTCCTGGTATATAATTGATCCTTTCATGCAAAGGAATACAGCACCTTCTTACCTGTTGCAGGAAGATAAACTCGACGACCACCGTGTTCGTGAAGTATTTCAGTCAGAAATCTTCCCAAACAGGCAAAATCCCATTGGTCAGCCCACCAATATTCCGACCTTGGATCTGGCTTATTTTCCAACAGAAAGAGGCCCTTTTAATTTTGATACCAATCCTACAGCCTTATCAGCAGGAGTTGCCAGGGATGGTTCGCTGGTGCGTCCTGAAAGCAGATGGGGTGGTATCATGCGCAAAATTGAAACCAGCGATTTCGAAGCCACCAATGTAGAATACATCGAATTTTGGATGATGGATCCGTTTGCTGAAGATAAAACCGGAGACGAGAATCCGGGTGGTAATCTGGTTTTTCACCTTGGGTCTGTTTCCGAAGATGTGCTCAGGGATGGCAGAAAATCTTTCGAACAGGGCTTGCCTCCTACCGGGGATTTCACCGACCTGGATATCACTACCTGGGGCAGGGTTTCAAAACAACAATCTCTTGTCAAGGCTTTCGATAATTCGCCACAGGCAAGGATCTTCCAGGATATTGGTCTTGATGGGCTAAATTCGACTGATGAAAAGGTTTTTTACAAACAATTTTTAGCCTCACTTCTACCCCTTGTTGACGCCACTGCGATGGCTAAAGTCGAAAATGATCCATCGAGTGACGATTTCCACTACTTCAGGGGAAGTGATTATGACGCTTCTAAAAAAGACCTGCTTGAACGATATAAATTTTTCGGTAATACAGAAGGCAATTCGCCAACCACTCAGCAATCAGCCGAGAGTTACCCCACTGCTTCGACTTCTATACCTGATGTAGAGGACATCAACGATGACAATACCCTCAACGAAAATGAGGCCTATTTCCAGTACAAGCTCAAGATTGACAAAGCGAACATGGCCTTGGGCAAAAACTACATCTCTGATATAAAGAAATCAGAAGTCACGCTCAAGAGTGGTAAAAAGTCCGAGATTACCTGGTATCAGTTTAAAGTTCCGATCACAGAACCCGAAAAAGCCTACGGAAGCATCAACGATTTCAGGTCAATCCGGTTTATGAGGATGCTGGTGAATGGATGGAAGAAGCCTGTCGTTCTGCGATTTGCGACACTTGATCTGGTAAGAACCAACTGGAGAAGATATGACAAAACCCTCAATGCCAGCGGAACTCCTTCATCAGCTACTACGCAGTTTGACCTTTCAGCAGTTAACATCGAGGAAAACAGCAATCGTAAGCCTGTCAACTATATATTGCCTCCGGGAGTCGACAGGGTAATTGACCCGGCGAATGCCCAGCTCCGTCAGCTCAATGAGCAATCCATGGTCATGAAAATTGTTGACGTCGAACCGGGAGAAGCCAAAGCAGCCTACAAGACGACTTCTGTCGACCTTCGTCGATACAAAAACCTCAAGTTGGAGGTGCATGCCGAAAAGCTGGAGGGTTTTCCATTGAGGGACAACGAACTCTCCCTATTCATCCGGATTGGATCAGATTTCCAATACAACTACTATGAATATGAGATTCCTCTGAAATTAACGCCTCCCGGCTATTACGACAACGGCAAGGAAACTGACAGGTACATTGTATGGCCAACCGAAAACAGGGTCTATATTCCGTTGGATCTGTTACCGAAATTGAAGTTGGACCGCAATGCAGAGATGCACGCAAATGGGGCCACCATTGGGATGGGAGATATTTTTGAACAGATTCATGTGGGAGTCAACAACAATCAGAATAAGCTAAAAATCAAAGGAAATCCTGATTTATCCGAAATCAATGTCATGATGATTGGAGTCGGAAACAGGAAGGGGCACACCACAGGTAGTCGTTCGGCAGAAGTCTGGGTGAATGAACTTCGGTTAACCAATTTTGAGGAAAATGGCGGTTGGGCAGCCATTGGCCGTGTATCCGGAAACCTGGCCGATTTGGGTACTTATTCCTTTGCAGGAAGAATGATGACTTCCGGTTTCGGTAATATTGACTCAAAGATGTCGACAAGATCGAAAGAGGATACCCGGGAATATGATATATCAACCAATCTGGAACTAGGTAAATTCTTCAAGCCTGAATCAGGAGTGAAGATCCCAATGTATATGAGTTTCTCAAAATCAATTGCTACTCCGGAATACTCTCCGGTCGACAAAGATGTCAAACTCACCGAAGCTCTTTCCAATGCAAATACGAAATCTGAACGTGACTCGATTAAAAGCATGTCACTGAACTACAACACCCGAAAAAGTATCAACTTTACCAACGTTCAGATAGACAAGCCAAATAAAACCGGAGAAAAGAAATTCTATGACTTATCCAATGTCTCACTCTCCTATTCTTACAACCAGTTTCAGCATGGAGATGTCAACACCCTTCTGGAACGAACAGTCAACTCAAGGACTTTGCTGAATTATCACTTTATCAGCAAACCAAAATCCATTGATCCTTTTAAAAACTTTGCCCTTTTCAAATCAAAGTCGATGGCTCTTTTTAGAGACTTCAATTTCAGCATAATGCCCGCACAAATCTCATTCCGTTCAGATATGAACAATATGCAGAGTGCTTTGCAATACCGTAATATCACCAACCCTGATTTTATTCTTCCGGTTTCCCAACAAAGAAATTTCATCTGGAACCGTTATTATGATCTCAGATTTGATTTAACCCGGAGTTTGAAACTGGATTTTTCTGCCGTCAATGGCTCAAGAATCGGAGACCCGACAAAGCTTAACAACCTTAACCAGGGAGCCTATGAAATGAGACGGGACTCAATCTGGAGGTCAATTTTACAGGGAGGGAAGAATACCCATTATCATCATACATGGAATGCAACTTATACACTGCCGATCAATAAAATACCTTTGCTGGAATGGACTTCAGTCTCTGCAGTCTACCAGGCAGGATATGATTGGAATCTGGCGCCTGTTACCAGAAGCGATTACCAACTGGGAAATTCGATCAGCAATATGTCTTCGCTTCAGCTGAATGGTCAGCTGGACTTTTTACAGTTGTACAACAAAGTTCCCTATCTCCGTCGGGTGAACCAAAAATACGGCGAATTTAGCAGGGGTAGAAGAGAGAGTCAGGAAAGCAGCAGACAAAGGTACCAAGGCGGACAAAACCCTGCCCCTATTCCAAAATATGTAGAGCAAAACCTGAAGCTGACCAAGAACGCACCTTATTCCTTCTTCCACAAATTGGGTTCCTCATCTGTTCAAGTAAAAATTTCGGACAAGAGCGGCAAGCCAATATCAGGTCAGGTAAAAACTGTCAACGATAACAGAATCATCTTCACGCCCATTGACAACTATGAAGGTGCTTCGGTAGAGATCACGCCAAAAAATGGCAAGGATGCTGCACCCAAAATCCATTTTGATGAGCTCGCTTCCAGGTTTTTGATGATGTTGTACAACGTCAATATTTCCTATTCCGAAAATGGTGGCACATCGCTATTTGGCTATATGCCAGGAAGCAGTTTCTTCGGTCTTAACAACTATTCCACAGGAAATGGCTCAAATCTGGCACCGGGATTGCCTTTCATTATGGGTAACCAAAATGCAAATTTCGGACTGGAGGCAGCCAATAAAGACTGGATTACCAGAGATACCATCATCAACAAACCATACCAGATGAGCCACAATAGCAGGCTTAATCTGCGTGCCAAAATTGTCCCTATCCCAGACCTAAAAATTGAATTGACGGCCAACAGAATCTTTGCCAAAAATTCCTCTGAATTTCTCCTATACAATGCGGCAAATGGTTGGGATTCATACAACAGCTCTTTCAACGGTAACTTCAGCATGTCTATCATCACCATCGGAAGTTCTTTCGAAAAGCTTGGCAAAGCCTTTGTTCAGGATTCCAAGGGATGGAATGATCTCCAAAGCAACCGGAGGATCATTGCAGAAAGGCTGGATGCCGGTCGAACTGCCAATGCGGGTTTCGGCTACCAACCCGGAATAATTGATGCGAATACAGGCTTCCCTTCCGGATATGGTCCTACTTCGCAAGAGGTATTGATACCTGCATTCTTCGCTGCATACACAGGTAAAAATGTAAAAGATGTTGAACTCACACCTTTCCCTTCAGCAAAATTTATGCTGCCGAACTGGAAGATTCAATATTCAGGAGCCGTCAGCAAAATAAATATCCTGAAAAGTGTGATGAAATCGATGAATATCATGCATGATTACCGCTCGACCTACAACGTCGGATCCTATCTTTCCAATATGAAATACAAGACTGTCGATGATGGCTTTAGCTATGTAAAGGATGCTCAAAACAACTTTATGCCAATGCGAGACATTACTGCCATCAATATCACGGAGGCTTTTAATCCATTGTTTGACATTGATATCACCTGGCTCAACAACTTTACGACCCGTTTGGAATATAGGAAATCGCGGAACATCACGATGAGCCTAACCAACAATCAGGCTACTGAGATGTATAACAATGAAGCGAGTCTTGGATTGGGCTACCGCTTTGAAAACATGAAACTCTTTATCAAGACAAAGAGTTCTTCCAAGATGCTGAACAACGACCTCAACATACGAGCTGATGTCACCTATGGTAAGAATAAAACAGTGTTACGAAAACTGGTAGAGACCAATACTCAGCTAACCGCCGGACAGGATGCTTTATCGATAAAATTCTCGGCCGACTATAACCTCAGTGAAATTTTCATCGTCCGGCTATTTTATGACCGGATCGTGAACAATCCATATATCTCCAATGCCTACCGGACTACGAATTCGAATGTGGGTGTTAGCTTCAGGTTTACATTATTACAATAGAGACAAGGCAATGCCTTGTCTCTATTGTAATTCTATGATTTAACAACAAAAATCATGCTGTTGTGTTGTGACAAATCCGGATTGATTGAGGCTGGGTGCGATGAGGCCGGGAGAGGCTGTCTGGCCGGTCCGGTGTTTGCAGCAGCCGTTATTCTACCCGAAACTTTCACCTCTGAAGTTTTGAATGACTCCAAGCAACTTTCGGAAAAGCAGCGATATATTTTGAGGGATCTGATTGTGAAGGAAGCTGTCGCCTGGGCTGTGGGAATTTGCGACCAACAAGAGATAGACAAGATCAACATCCTGAATGCTTCCATTCTCGCCATGCACAAAGCTCTGAAACAGCTGCTTCCCCAGCCTCAACACATATTGGTGGATGGAAACAGGTTCAAATCCTATGAAAATATCCCGCATACCTGCTTCGTAAAAGGTGATGGCAGGTACATGTCCATCGCGGCAGCCTCTGTCCTGGCAAAAACCTTCCGAGACGATTACATGCAGAAAATTCACGCTGATTTTCCAGAATATGGCTGGAACCAAAACAAGGGTTATCCCACCGAAAAACACCGTGCAACGATTTCAAGACTTGGCATAACTGAGCACCACAGGAAAAGCTTCAGGTTATCAAATAACCAGTTGACATTGGATTTATAGCCAGAATTGTACTCTACTCCGAAAAGAGATGTCGTGCAAAG
>CAIRSO010000451.1 GCA_903881215.1 uncultured Bacteroidia bacterium | reverse complement strand
CGTGAAGATGGGGATAATACTTATAGTACCGCTTATATGACATTACTTATGTATGACCCGCTTACTCCTGCTTATACCTCTGATGGCAAACTTGTTAATACTCTTTATCTACGGGGAAATACTATTGGACATTTAAAAGAGGGGGGAGTGACTACCCAGCATGATTACAATATTGATTTGTTGATGGGCCTGACTTATAAAGTTCCGTTTGTGGACGGATTATCTGTATCAACTAAATATAGCATAAACCCTAATATCACTTCTGTAAAACGTCAGGACAAAAAACATACCGTGTATAATGTAGTTCGAAAAGGCTCCCATGGCTTGATCTTCACTGATGAGGTAATTAGCTCAGAACTATCAGGTTATCCAGCGACTGAGAAATTAGAGTACAGTTATAACATAGGAAGAAGCTATCAGCTTAATTTAATGGCGAATTATAACAAATCATTTGGGAAACATGGTTTGGATGCCGTTTTTGTTTATGAGCGAAGCGAAGGAGACAATGTGTATACTCTAGCTCAGAGGTTTGACTACCCTTTACTTCGAAGAGATCAAATATGGGCAACAGGGAGTTCAAGGCTCCAGGGCGCTGTAGATGGTAATGAAAGCCAAAATGGTCGTAGCTCCTACATTGGAAGGGCTGTGTATAATTATGGTGAGAAATATTTTGTCAATCTGACAGCTCGTTACGATGGATCCATGTTATTTGCACCTGGTTACCGTTGGGGGTTTTTCCCTTCCGTATCCGCCTCATGGGCGTTATCAAAAGAAGACTTTTTCAACGTTGATTTCATTGATTTCTTAAAAATCAGGTCCGCCTTTGGGAATTCCGGGAATGATGCTGTCGGTGGATGGGCATGGAGTGAATCCTTTTCAAATGTGGGGAGTTATTTGCTTTCATCTTTGCAGCCAATGGTAAGATATGGTGGAATTGCGAATAAGGTATTAACCTGGGAAAAAACAAGGGAATGGAATATTGGATTTGATTCCAAGTTCCTTAAGGGTTGTATGCTGAACATGGATTACTACTTCAAACACAATTATGATATTCTTGACACAAGAATTGTTTCCCTGCCCATATCATTTGGAGGAAGTATGCCGCCAGAAAATTATGGAATTGTGGACGCACATGGAATTGAGGTTGAATTAGGTTATACCGGAAAAATTGGTAAAGTAAATTTTGGTGTAATGGGGAACTTTGCCTATTCTACCAATGAAGTAAAGCTTAGGGATGTGGCTCAGAATGTCCGTAAAGTTGATAATCCGAACGGAAGGCCAACAGACTATATCAAAACATATGTTGCTACAGGTATCCTCCGGACGCAGGCAGATTTAGACGCACTTCCTGCCGGATATACAATAAATGGACTTAAACCAAGATTGGGTATGCTTAACTACCAGGATGTTAGTGGTCCAACCGAAGGCGTTCCTGACGGTATAATTTCCAGTTTTGATTCACAAGTACTCGAGGGGAAACATAGTAATCCACCTTATATGTTCGGGTTAAATATAAATGCAGACTGGAAAGGTTTGGGGATTGATCTTTTCTTTCAGGGGGCAGCCGGTGTATGGAAAACACGCAGCGACCGCGCTTTCGCTGAGGCGACATTTATCAGAAATTATAAGTATTTTGAAGATATGTGGACACCTGAAAATCCCAATGCAGCGTATCCAATGGGGGTTGGAACTGGTACATATTCTGCTACTAGTTGGATAGGATCAGATTTCTGGATTGAGAATGGAAGTTATTTACGTTTACAACAACTTAATCTCAGATACTCCTTACCTAAAAATATAACTAAAAAGTTAAGATTGCCTGATGATATTACTTTCAATCTTTCAGGGACAAATTTATTTACAATTACTGGGTTTCATGCTTATGATGTTACTTCTATCCGTCCTGAGACATATCCTATAGTGAGTTCTTACACAATGGGTATTAATGTTACTTTTTAATATCGTTTAAACATAAATAAAACGAAGGAATTATGAATACTATAAAAAAAATAACAGTAATTATTTCTGTAATGCTATTCATTGCAGGCTGTTCTGATCCTCTCGAAAAAGAGAATTTAAAAGCTATTACAAGCAGCGATGTGTGGGGAAGTTCTCAAACTGCTGAAGCATATGTAAATGACATATATGCCTCTTTAATGCCAGCTTATAACCCCGGCTGGGGATACCCTTCTGCCTCCATGCAAACAGGTGGTCATACAGATGAAGCGATTGGATCCTATATGAGGACGCTCCTTAGCGACTACTTAAAAGGGACGATAACAATTGATTCTTACAACTACTTTCCTTACGATATTATAAGAAGAATCAATATTTTTTTAGCTGGAATTGATGCTGCCACGTTTGCTGACGCGCAAAAAAAGCAGCTTAAGGGAGAGGCATTATTCTGGAGGGCATGGGCCTATTTTAAGATGGTATATGCTTATGGCGGTGTACCTTTAGTTTTAACACCTACACCAGTTGGAGACAATGATGCTATTTTTACTCCCCGAAACAAAACCTCGGAATGTTTTACCCAGATTTTAAAGGATATGGACGATGCAATTAATCTTTTGAAAGATAAAGATAATATAGGAAGAATTGATAAATGCGCTGCAATTGCTTTTAAGGGCAGGGTTCTCCTTTTCAAGGCAAGTCCGCAATTCAACCGCACCAACACTGTAAGTCTCTG
>CAIRSO010000450.1 GCA_903881215.1 uncultured Bacteroidia bacterium | reverse complement strand
TTCAAACATTTCAAACATTTCAAACATTTCAAACATTTCAAACATTTCAAACATTTCAAACATTTCAAACATTTCAAACATTTCAAACATTTCAAACATTTCAAACATTTCAAACAAAATTTAGCACTTGGATGGAAGAGAATATCAAATTTGGGGATGAGCTGGTAAAGGGAATTGATTATCATTTATCGTCCGACGGTTATCGTGTAATGACCGAGAAATACCTCGCTGAACGAGGCTTTTGCTGTGGAAACGGATGCATGAACTGCCCCTATTACCCCAAAGCCACAAAAGGAAACATTAATTTGAGATAATGGTGACCCTTCGACTCCGCTCAGGGACCGGCGTTCTTTCAAACATTTCAAACATCATAAACATCATAAACATTTCAAACATTTTGTCATGACCGGCAAAGATCTTCGCATCGTCTTTATGGGAACTCCCGATTTTGCCGTAGCCAGTCTTTCTGCGCTTGTAGAAAACGGTTATCAGGTGGTGGGAGTAGTAACGGCTCCTGACAAACCTGCGGGTCGCGGTCAGAAGATGCAACAATCGGCCGTGAAGACCTTCGCCTTGACCTTTCAAATTCCAGTACTGCAGCCTGAAAAATTAAAAGCCGAGTTTTTTATCGAAGAGCTGAAAGCATTGAAGGCCGACCTTCAGGTGGTGGTTGCTTTTCGCATGCTCCCGGAAATAGTTTGGAAGATGCCTGCCTTGGGTACTTTCAATCTGCACGGATCGATTTTGCCCCGCTACCGGGGAGCTGCACCACTCAACTGGGCCATTATGAACGGGGACAGCGAGAGTGGTGTTACAACATTTTTGCTGAAGCAGGAAATCGATACCGGCAATATCCTTTTCGTCGAGAAGATTCAAATCAATAAGGACCAAACGGTTGGAGAGCTGCATGATGAACTCATGGGAATCGGTGCCAGACTGGTTTTGAAAACAGTCGATGCACTGGCAGAAGGCACTGCAATTCCTATTTCACAGGATAAGCTTGAAATCGAGCCCGAAAGACTGCATGCTCCCAAAATATTTAAGGAGGATTGCCGGATGGACTGGCATCAGGAAGCAGAGAAGAATCACAACAAGGTTCGTGGATTGAGCCCATATCCGACTGCCTGGACAGAACTATCGGCTCCTGACAAAGAAAATATTCCGCTCAAAATTTTCAGAACTACTCTCGAAAAATGTGATCATTCACATGAACCAGGCACAATCTTATCTGATCAGAAGAAGTGGGTAAAAATAGCTTGTACCAATGGGTATTTGTTGCTAACCGATCTTCAGCTTGCCGGAAAGAAGAGGATGGGAATTGAGGAGTTTCTGCGCGGATTTCCAAGGATCCATTCATATAACGCAGTTTAGAGGGAGGACAGCTTAGTCGCTTTTAGGCCTTGTACCTTTATCCCTTCTTTGTTCAAATCTACTGTCAAATTGTAATCTTTGGATAGAAATTACCTCAATCTTAGACGAATCAGCATGATTGGGATTGATCAAATAGTTGTACTCCTGAGGCACAATACTACTGGGAACTTTCAATACAGCAGCGACTTTTTGTGCAACAAAATCATCCCCGATGTATTGCGTTTCCAATATTGGTGGTTTTGAATCCCAATCTTCAGGTAATTCGTCAGTTGGCAATTCTACAATTTCAACGATATCAGGAATTTCAATTTCAACATAAAATCTGTCTTTTGGTAAATCCTCGCTCAGGTCCATATGCACGGAGACTTCAAGCGTCGCAAGAGCCCGTGACTCTGCTGTATAGACCAGGTAAGTGTTTAAGCTATTCCATCTGTAACCTTCCGCCAATGCAGCACCAGCACCACTAAGCGTCGTTGCCAAATATTTCTCTCTTTCAACCCGATATACTTTCATTACGCCAGGTTTCCGTACTCAATTCTATTCAGGCAATTCCGCACTTCCTGAATACCCGTAAATGAATCCAATAAACTTTCAGGTGAATTATCGCCTAAAGAATAATTTTGTTTCTTCATCCAACGTAGAAATTTATCTTCTTCATCGTTAAAAACCTCTACCCCATAATCAATCAATTCTGTAAGCAGCAATACAACCTCACTATCTCTGCCATTAAGAAGTGATTTCTCTCTTCTTTTTTTATTGTATGTTGTTTGTGGCAATCCGAAAATATGCAAAACTTCTTTTACAGGCACATTGATTCTCTTACTGATTACATCAATTGAAGCGTAGGGAACACCGGTTCTGATCAAATTTACTCTTTCCAACTTTGAGGTCCAGGTATATTCATTTCCTTCAGACTCAAGCCTCCATTTTGGGTCAGAGTCACGGGCAACTTTGGCACGGACTATACTTTCTTTTGCGTCGAAAACCCTCCTTCTTGTAACTTCGCTACTCATATCATACAGCATTTATGCTGTAAATATACAACATTTATGCTGTATTCGGCCATTGTTGTGAAAAAAACAGGTACTAATCCAAACGTGCTTTTCAATAGTTGGTGGTAAAAAAGAAAAGTGTATAATACTCCCATTATTTATGGGAGTCTGAAAATATTTATTTCTAATTAATCAACTACCTGAGCGAAATCGTCGAACCTACCGGCACCTCTTCATGATCATTCAGCCTGTTCATCTTTCTCAGAGAAGAGAGTTTCACCCCATACCATTGCGCCACAGACCTCAACGTTTCCCCATTTTGCAGTACATGGAAATCATTGCCACGTGGGGCTTTTGATCGCTTGGATTGCAAAAATACCGGTTCGCCTACCTGGGGAACATCGCCCGAAACGGCATCGTTGTATTTATATATTTGCCAGTCCTTTTTCCGGAATTCATCTGCTATGCGCGCATAATCATCCCCTTCAATGGCGATGAATGCCTTACGCCTATTCCTTTTCTCGATGGTTCGTGGTAAAAAGCCCGTCGCAACAGCAAGTTCCTGATCAGGGGATTTTTTCCGAAGGAAGCCAAAGAGTGAAAAATGTCTGCGTGTCTTATCCGACGTACTGACATACTTCCAATCAAGCTGATCGAGTTCATAAAGTCTGAAATCATCGATTATTTTTATCAGCTTGGCTGGATAAGCAGGATCGGTGGCGTATCCGGCTTTTTTAAGACCATAAGCCCATTTCTTAAAATCCCTGATATCGTAGGCAAACAGAAAGCTATAACGGTTACTGGTTGTAAGGAATTCGGAATGATCCCGAAACGACTCTTCGGCAGTTCTGTACTTTCTGAAGCATTCGTTGGCTTCATCGTCGGTATGCCTGACTGACGGGCCATTCCAGTTGCTTTTGCACTTGATACCAAAATGATTGTTGGAATTTCTGGTGAGTTCTGAGTTGCCATCTGCCGATTCGAGGCATGCCTGCGCCATGGTGATGCTGGCCGGAATATGGTGCTCGATCATCTCCTGAACAGCAATTCTGGCAAATTTGTCTATGTATTCCTGTCGGGTTAGTCTCTGGGGTGCTGCAAACACGTTTGCTGCAAAAGCAAACGATACAATAACAAATGTACACACTCGAACAACTTTTCCCATCAGCTTCTGTTTGCTCCAAAGTTAAATATTCAGTCCAAAGAATCTGCCAATCCATCCCAATAAAAACATAAAAATATGAGCCAAGAAAAGTCTGATTTATAAAATGGCAAAAACCGGAACTGCAATTGTCAACTCTCAATGTCAATTGTCAATAAGTTAAAGGAATATGCTTACTTTTGAGATTGTTAAAAACTGATGAGGATGAAGGAGATTCAACTTGAATTCAAAATCAAAATATTTCAATCTCTGGAGGAATTGCCGGAAAGCTCACAAAATCTGGTACTCCAGGCCAGAGAAGCTGCCGGTCGTGCCTATGCACCATATTCAGGATATCGTGTAGGAGCTTCCGTACTGCTCGAAAATGGAGAATTGATAACGGGAAATAACCAGGAAAATGCAGCTTATCCTTCCGGGCTATGCGCAGAAAGGACTGCTTTGTTCTACGCTTCGTCGAGGTATCCTGGCGTTGCTGTCCGTTCGATAGCCATTACCACCCTATCAAATAGTACATTGCCGGGAGAGTTTGCCAAGCCTTGCGGTGGCTGCCGTCAGGTCATGGCCGAATACGAAGATCTTTCGGGCATCCCAATCGAGATCATCCTTGATGGAAGTACAGCCATCACAGTTGTTGATGGCATAGATACCTTACTGCCATTTCGGTTTAAGAAAGACGATTTGGGGAAGAAGTTATGAATTATGAGTTATGAGTTATTAAAAAAAGCCTGAATTCTTTGGAATTCAGGCTTTTTTATAGAATTAAAAATGATTAGCGAGGTCCACCGCCGCCACCTTGTCTGTTTTTGCGCATCTCTTCATTAGCTGCCTGAACTTTTGCAAACTGATCAGCTGTCAGGACAGTTTTCAATTCAGCATCTCTTTTGTCATTCAATGCTTTTTGTGGCTCGCGACGTGCTTCACGATCGGGAGTTTTCTCACGAAGAGTTGCTTGCTCT
>CAIRSO010000449.1 GCA_903881215.1 uncultured Bacteroidia bacterium | reverse complement strand
CTTTCTTCTGCTTTTTCTTTTGCAATTTTGAGCTCTTTATTTTTTTCTTGTAGGAGCAATTCTGCTCGTATACGTTCTGTGACATCAATGGAAAGTATAAAAATACCTTCTTCCACTGGTTGAAAGGATAACTCAGACCAACCTTTCATCCCGTCATAATATGTGAATTCATTAAGCATGTGAAGTGTTTTACGTTCTTCCATTGATAGCTTTAGTTTCGCGAAGAATTCAGAATCTTCAATATCTGGTAAAACCTCCATTATAGTACGACCAATAAATTCGTCCTTTGCTTTGCGTCCCTGTTTTGCAGCCGAGTCATTGACGTAAAGATAACGCCAGTCAAATCCTAATATCTGGCAACCTTCCAGCAAATTATCGAGCGTTGACCGAAAGGTTTTTTCATTTTTTTCAGCTAATTCTTTGGATTTTACAAGTTCATTTTCAAATAGTTTACGATCGGATATATCTATAGAACTTGATAACAAGGCATAATTTCTCCCATTTTCATCCTGTAAACATTGATCAACGATTGAAAAAGTCACTACTTTTTCATTTAGAAGGTGCGTATCTTCATATTCTTTTCTGCCGCCAGTTTCAATCAGGAACTTATTTTGTTCGTAATATTTTTGAGCTACTTCTACGGAGAAAAAATCAAACAATGATTTTCCTTCAATTTCCGATTTCGGGAGTCCAAATTGTCGAGCAGCTTGTTCATTTATCGTCAAAAATTTACCTTCTATATCTAGGATAAGCAAACTTATTACTGGAATTTCAAAAAGTGTCCGCCACTTTTTTTCACTTATTTCTGCTTTTTCTTTGGCAGCCAAAAGTTCCTCAATGGCTTTCTCCAATTCATTATTTACTATTTTTAAATTCTGTTCACTTATCTTTAGCTCTTCCTCCGCCAACTTGCGTTTGGTAATGTCTATAAAAGAACATACCACTTGTCTTATCGAATTATCTTTGTTATAGAGAAGTTCTGCATCCACTTTCAACCAGACTCGATCACCTTTTTCAGGTCTATAAACACCCATAACAACATCATATACTGATTTATGAGTGGCAATTGCTTGAGGGACAGGATGAGTTTCCCCGTGAAAAGGAGAGCCATCCTCGTGTATGACATTCCAATCGGGATCGAACGAAGTCTTGCCAATCAGCTGCTCTTCAGTGAGTCCCAATAACTCAAGTGCTTTGGGATTACTCAATAATATTTCAGATTTAGAACCTTGCAACAATATTCCAACTTGCATCTTCCACACCAGTTCTTTAAACTCCATTTCACTTTCAGCAAGTGCCTTTTCTGAATATTTGAGTAAAGTGATATCAAGTATTGTGACCAAACATTGTTTTCCATTGTTGTTAAGGATGCCAGAAAGTTGCACATACATTTCTGAGTTACCTTCAACGTTCAAGTTTAACTCACATATTTCTTTGGTTTTACTGGCAAATACTTTATCAAGAAAATCGTTAAAGATTGGTTTTGTATTATCTGAAACAAATAATCCAAACCTCCTATTAATTAAATGATTAGATTCTTTGCCAAGCATTTTTGCTCCACTAAAATTCAATTTAAGGATCTCACCTTCTGTAGAAAGTGTAAAATAACCCATCGGGGCGAAATCGTATAATTCAGTATATTTTTGGGAGTTAAAAACAGCCTCTTCTTTAGCCAGTTTTAGTTCTTCGTTCTGCATTTCCAACTCAATTTGGTGCATCTGAAGTTCGTGATTGAGTCTCAGAATATCTGTTTCGGAAAGTTGTAAAGACGTTTTTGACGACTTCTGTTTCAGTTGCTCTTCCGCTTTTTGGCGAAGGTTTGTTGCTTTGGAAGGGTTCTCTTTAGTCATAATATTTGTTTAAATCTAACTTGAGATTCTGGTATATGGAATATACTTAATTCCACCTACATGAACCCTTTAATTAATAGTCAAGGGAAATTTAACCTTACATACAACTAACAAAGAGTTCAAATGTTTAGCTATTCTAAAGATAATATTTTTTTAAAAATACAGGTAGCCAAAACATCCATTTTGGTAAAGTATTTTAGTAGTCTGGCTCTTTATAATTGAAAAGGATTGAATCTGGCGACTCAATCCTTTTACTAAAACTAACCAAACTAAACTAAACCTAAACTTATGAAAAAAAATGTACTGCAAACATAAGGTCTTCAGCACTGCTCACAAAAGATTTTAAGTTAAATAATTGTAATGATTCCAAATAAAATGTTAATTCTTATCATCAGAACTTTAAAACGTCAATGGTTAGGTTGTAATGGGATTCTCTCACTAATTGAGATATACGTCCCCAATCTCTTCCTCTTTAATGCCTAAATAAATCTTGGTGATCTTTATTGAGCTGTGGTTAAATAATTCACCAAGTAACAGCAATGATTTTTCCGAATAGTCATTTATAGCCCAAACATGCCTACCCACCGTTTTTCTGAAAAGGTGAGATGATATCGATATTTTATTTGATGGCATGTACTGTTTCCCAATTTCCTTCAGTTTGCGATTGACGTATTGTATGTGGAAGGCTTTCGATTTGGTTTTGTTTACGAACAGTAATTGATGGTCATCTTCGACTTTCATTTTTTCATGAAACCTATTGATGATTTCAACCAATGCAGAATTCAACTTGATCTTTCTTCCTTTTTTTGTTTTGCCTTCTACCAGTAACAGCGAATCGGAATTACACACATCTTCCCAGCGCAATTTTAAAATATCACCTATTCTCAAACCAGAATTCTAAATAAACCATCAATTCTGGCTTTTAAGTTCAGATATCAACCTAAATCGGATAAAAATATTTTGAAAAAAAGGCAAAAAGGGATACAATTCGGGGATACAAAAAAGAGTAACCCACTTAAGATCAATTACTTAAGCAGGTTATTTTGTAGCCTCACCGCGACTCGAACGCGAATCTAAAGTTTAGGAAACTTCCGTTCTATCCCTTGAACTATGAGGCCATTAAAAAAGTACTTAAAGTACTTGGAGTACTTCAAGTACTTAGAGTTAAGCTTTTTGCGGGTTTATTTATTGAATCAAGAAACTACAATTTTGAGAGTCCCCAACTTTAAGTACTCTAAGTATTCTAAGTACTTTAAGTACTCTGGGAGCATCTTATCCCTTGGTGAATTTAACCGGCACATTTTTCAGCCGATAGGCAGCTTCTTCCAATAATTCATTGGTTTTGGCAAAACAAATCCTGATCATCTGCATCTTTGTTTTCTCATGCTGAAATGCGGAGAAAGGGATGGTAGCAACCTGATACTCTTTGGCCAGTTTCATGACAAACTCCGTATCGGATTCATCTGAAATTTTGCTGTAATCGAGTAACTGGTAAATTGTCGATTTCGTAGGAGTCATTTCGAATTTACTTCCAGCCATCAACTCAATAAAATAGTCTCTTTTGCTTTGGTAGAAGGCATTAATCTCTTTAAAATTCTGACCCTGCTTTAAGTATTCGGCAAGAGCATACTGAGTTGGAGTATTGACACTGAAACCTTGGTATTGCTGGGTTTTCCGATATTCAGCCATCAATTTTTCAGGACCGGCAATATAACCGATTCCCCATCCGTTGATGTTGAACATATCTCCAAAAGAGGAGACTACCAGACTTTTGGCTGCAAGTTCGGGTATTGAAGCAACACTGTTGAAATGGTGTCCGTCATATACAATGTTGCCAAAGGTTTCGTTGCTTAATATAACCAATCGTGTTCCGTTGGTCATGCGTTTGAGCTGATCAAAATCTTCCAGACTGAAAATCTGACCCATTGGGTTTTGAGGATTGTTGATAACGATCATTTTTGTCTTGGTCGTTACAGTCTTTTTCACTTCATCCCAATCGATCCTGTATTCAGGATGCTTCAGGTTAATGTAAATCGGACGTCCTCCGGTCATTTCAATCAATTGGGCAAAAGATTCCTGAACGGGCTCAAATAAGATTACTTCATCACCTTCTTTGACAAATGTGGTGATGGCGGTAGACATTGCCTGCTGGGGGCCGGCAGTAATGGTAAGGTCGGTTTCGGCTTGTAATTCTGTGTTGTTCTGCTTGTTGAATATCGAGACAATCTGTTCCCTCAGTGACCCGACCCCTTCACTTGGAGAAAAGTCATTGTTCCCTGCACGCATGTATTTATCAACAAGGTTGATCAATTCATCCGGACAAGGAAGGCCAGACATAGGATCAACAAGGTTTGTAGCCTTGTATTCCTCTGCAATCTCCATCATTGTAACGAAGGTGTTCTTCTTCGAAGTTGGAAGTTTTGTAACGGTCATACTGTATTAATATCCTACAAAAGTACTGAAAAAAATGTGAATGACAATTGTCAGGATTAAAATAGTCATAGTATAATAATGTTATGATAAATAAGACAGTAAAAAGACATAGTATAGGAAATGGCTGTAAAACAGCAAAATACAGGATAAACAGCAAAATACAGAATGGTGAAAAAGAGCTAATTCATTGGCATTTTTGAAAATAATGAAAATCAGGAAAATATTTCGCGCAGCACATTTAATGATTTTATATGAAGCTGAATACCTAAATGCAAGGAGAAATACTCTATCAATTTTAACTGCAATTGGTTTCTCTGAGAGGAGGTTAAAGAAATATTCGCCATTTCTTCATATGAACATGTCATAAATGTTTTGAAGATACTGCTTTCTGACGGGTCCAAATAAAATAAATGAGGTGGCTTATTGGAGATGAAAAGTCCTGAGGTCATATCGAAGAACGGCCTTGACTTATCATAATTCTCTGAAGGAGAAAATCCCATGTACCTGGTGAGCTGAATTAGAAAAGAAAGATGAAAATTAGCGACTCCAATTCTGAGCAAATCAAAAATTTGGAAAGAATGGCTGAGGAAATGGTATAGTTCAGGCCTGGCCTCCTCTTCCTTAAGTACTTTGAATAAAAATTCCGCCAGAAAAATAGCCTGTGATGATTTGATAATATCATAAGGGACTGTTTCGTAGGGACGATTGGCCCTCAGTTCTCTTGCACGTTGAAGTTCTCTTCCCTGTTTGTGATCAACCTCTATTTCGAGCAGAAAAAGAGGTTGCAGAAGGTTCACTTTGTTGGATGATTTTTTTGTGTGAATGCCTTGAAGTATAAAGGAGCATCTTCCGAAAGACTCGGTATAAACGGTCACGATTCTTCCATTGTCGCCATATTTCAGGCCATGCAGAACGATACCTTCAGTCTTATAAAACATGGATTATTAAAAGGATAGATTATTTAAATGATGGATGATGGATGATGGATGATGGATGATGAATGATGAATATAAAGTAGAACGCTGTGTAATAATTTAAAAAAGAACTAGTGAATCACCAGCAATTTAATGATTTTTGTTGTTTTTTGTTGAGGTGAGGTACAGAAGATTAGGTAGACACCTGTGGAGACACGTGCTCCATTTGAATTTCGTACATTCCAGAGCGCACGTCCGCCAAGTGATGTGGTCTTGAAAACCAAATTTCCGGCAACATCTGTGATCTTTACATCTGTCTGGTCGGTAAGGCCATCAACGGTAACGCTTCCTTCAAAAGTTTCCCTGACCGGATTAGGCCAGACGTATGCCTTGTTAAGGTTGCTCTCTCCTGAACTGGCATCACTCTTATAAGAATTTAGTCCTCTGTCTGTCGAAATAAATACCTCTCCGCTACCGGATGAAATGGCTATGGAGCGTATCTGATCTGAAAGCAAGGGTGAATTTTGGGCAGTGAAATGGCGCAATAAATGATCGCCTCCCTCTGAGAAAAGAAAAAGTCCGGAATAGGCTGTTCCAATCCATTTGCGGTTGCCACCATCAACTGCGATGGCAGTAATTTTTTCCTTTTCCAGTATGGGTTTGAAGAGCCTTTCTCCGTCGTCGAGCGAAGGTTGAGAGCCATAAAACTCTTCAGCATCGAAAACTTTATCGGGATTGCTGTATACCACTAACCCGGTTCCTGTTCCTATCCAAAGTTGATGGTTGGAGTCTTCGGCAATGGCGGAAATATTGCTAAAAGGAGTGATCAGAGTTGTTGTACCATTGCTGAATCGGCTTTTAACAGCAACTTTTCGATACTGATCATCCGATATATTCTCAGTGTTGCCTTTCATTCTAAAAGCGAACAACCCTTCATTGGGAAGAACAACCCAATGAATGGCTGAGCCTGTAACGATGATATTCCCGGTTGAAATATTCGAATAATTCATACCAGGATAGGGGAGAGATAAAAAACTCCTATTTGACTGATAACTTCCCAGTGGAACTTTCCCGGTAGGATTGGTATACCAGAGATTGTTTTGGCCATCGGCCGCCAGGCTGTTAATAATACAAGACCCATTGACTGCTCCCAGAGGCGAGTTTAATTCACTGTACCTGGTAGCGACCCGGTTCTTCTGAAATGAAATGAGTCCGGAGCCGGCCGATGAAGCCCAATACTCACCAGAATTCAAGGGGCTGAAAGCAAAATCAGTGATAGGACCGATGGATTTAAGCCCGACATCATCATCATCCGTAAAATTTTGCCAGATTCCTGCCTGAAGAATGGAGATGGAAGCCTCCTGAATGCCGCCGGAGTTGGTTGTGACATTTCCTGTAAAAACATCCTCCTGTGATACTCTTAGGGCCGTGACTTGATCGCTGTGTGGCGAGTTTGGCAGCAAGTGTGAAAAGACTGATGAGCTGATTTGCAGGGTCAGACCGAATTGATGGTCCGCGATCCATAACTTTCCATTGCCGTCGATTAATGCATCTCTGGGATCAATTTCTTTAGGGCTGCCACTTGAAAAGTAACTGTTGATCAGGGTGTTTCCGGCTTTGCCGATAAGCCACACCTCTTTATTCGTCCGAACGATAAGGCCGATAGAAGCGGATTTAATATCTTTTATGTTTTTTAAAATTGGATACTGTGGTTGCCATAATTTTCCATTCCATTCCAACATTTTGTCGTTGTTTTTATCATGAACGTAAAGCAAACCATTGGAAATGGCCAAAGAGGTGAATTCCGAATCAGCCAGAGGAATGGACAATACCTGCTGCCAGTTCCGGTAATCCTGCAGGTTGAGGTTAGCTTTGGCAGCCTTGAAGAGACCTCTGTTGGTGGCTGCATACCAGCTATCGCCAAAAGAAATAAGATCATTAACAGCTTTTGTATC
The DNA here is from genome assembly GCA_903881215.1 of uncultured Bacteroidia bacterium. Lineage (GTDB taxonomy): Bacteria > Bacteroidota > Bacteroidia > Bacteroidales > Prolixibacteraceae > CAINVV01. Next base: position 16,465 of record CAIRSO010000449.1, on the reverse strand, counting down.
ATTTCCTGCACCCAGATACCATGTTTCAGCCACCTCTACTTTGAGTAAATCGACTTTAACGATACCGAAAGAACAACAGAGCCATGCAAAGTTACCTTCACAAACGATCCTGCCAACTTTTTTATCTGAAAGACCGGCTTTCATGTTGAGATCGGGAAAATTGATTATTTGGTCATTTTGAAGCAAATCAACATGGCCATTTTCATATCCTACCAATAGTGTTTTAGGATCGGAAGCATAGCCTATAGATGATATGCCAGTGCCGGAAAGTCCTTCAGCTTTGGTTTTTGTAGAGAGCTGCTTTGTGATTTTGTCGGCAAAAAGTAGTCCGTTGGCTGTAGCAGCCACAATAGATTCGGGTGTTTCAGCCACTTTGATGACCTGGTTAAAAGAAATATGAGCTTTCCACTCTCCGATGCGGCTCTGGCCGGTTACGAACAACGGCAGAAAAATCAGGATATGGAGAAGCTGCCTCATTGGTCGCTTTGGAGATGAGGAAATTCATCATTCAAAAATGCGACCAGTTTTTGGACAGCCCGCCCACGGTGGCTCATGCTGTTTTTTAAATCGGCGTCCATTTCTGCAAAGGATTGTTCGAAGCCATCCGGACGAAATATCGGATCGTAGCCGAATCCGGCATTACCTCTTCTTACCTTCAGGATCTCACCATCAACCCTTCCCTCAAACAGATATTCCTTCCCGCGGATGATGAGGGAGATCACACAACGGAAGCAGGCTTTCCTGTTATCTTTGCCATACAGGCTGGAAAGAACTTTGGCAACATTGTCATCAGAATTTCTTCCCTCGCCCGCATATCTTGCCGAACGGACTCCGGGCTCATTGTTAAGTGCCACCACTTCCAGACCTGTATCATCAGAAAAACAATCGGTATGGTATCGATCCCAGATGTAAAAGGATTTCTGCGAGGCATTGGCTTCCAGGGTATCACCGGTCTCCGGAATATCGTCTGAGCAGCCGATATCGTTGAGGCTAAGCAACGTGAATTCTCCTTTAAGAATCTCTCCGAGTTCTCTTAGCTTGTGAGCGTTGTTGGTGGCAAATACCAGTTGATGCATAAAGTTGTTTATAAAATTGTTTTGGCTATTTGCCGGGTGTTGTCGGTAATCCCATAAGTATAGATATGCAGGCAAGGCACGTTATTGGCAATGAGGTCTTTGGCCTGAAGAATTGCCCATTCTGTACCTACCTGTCGGGCTTCATCGTTGGTTTTACACTTCCGAACTTCGGAGGCAAATTCCTCCGGAATATCGATACTGAAGATCTTGGGTAGCATGGTAACCTGATTCATCAAGGCAAGGGGTTTGATACCGGGAATGATAGGAACTGTAATTCCTGCAGCCCTGCATCGTTTTACAAATTCGTAATATTTTTTGTTGTCAAAAAACATTTGTGTGACGATGTATTCTGCCCCGGCCTCTACCTTCTGTTTTAGAAAGAAAAGGTCTGTATCGGGATTAGAAGCTTCAGCATGTTTCTCGGGATATCCGGCCACACCGACGCAAAAATCAAGTGAGCTCTTATTTTTTAAGTCGGGATCGAGGTACTTTCCTTCACGCAAATTGACGATCTGTTCAACCAATTCATTGGCGTGAGAATGACCGTTTTTTTCAGGAAGGAAATAGCTTTCTGATTTCAACCCATCTCCCCTTAGGGCAAGTATATTCTTGATATCCAAAAAATTGAGATCGATCAGCATGTTTTCGGTCTCTTCTTTGGTGAAACCTCCGCATACAACATGAGGTACTACCGGAATTCCATATTTGTTCTGGATGGAAGCAGCAATGGCTACAGTTCCAGGTCGTTTGCGGACAGTTCTTTTTTCGAGAAGACCATTTTCCAACTGACGGTACTCAATCTCATCGCGGTGGGTGGTTAGATTGATGTATTTGGGATTGAACTCTATCAGCTCATCTATGGTTTCATAAAGCCGGGATGCATTTTGCCCCTTCATTGGAGGGAGCAACTCAAAAGAGAATATTGTTTTTTGGGAAGACTGTATCAGATTGATGACCTTCATTCTATAAACTTTTAAATTATGTAGGATTCGGTTTTTTGCAAATATAATTGTTTAGCAGCGATCTAAATCAATTTTAGATTCAGGATTTTACAAAGGTTACAAAGGTTACACAGGTTACAAAGGTTACACAGAGAAGCACAGAGTTTCTCCGTGGATCTCTGTGCTTCTCTGTGTAACTCTGTGTAATATATTTATTTTCGAATAGATGGTAAAGTCGTTCGAAATTTTATTATCTTTAATGATTCTAAAATAAAAGTGAATGACAAAAGGCAAAAAGCTTGAAAAGGCGATCAATTTTAACAAAGCCAGCTTAAAAACCTCAATCATGGCTCTCTTTTATGAAGAGCCAACATACGTGTTCAATTACAAACAGCTATCCGGCAAGATAGGTGTAAAAAATACAACAGCTCAGATGCTTGTGAGTGTGGCTTTGCAGGAACTGCGCGACACTGAAGCGCTTGAAGAAGTTTCAAAGGGAAGATTCAGGCTGAAGCCCAAAAGTGGCGGAACGATTGTGGGAACTATAGAGCTTAGCAACAAAGGGTTTGGGCAGGTTTTCTGTGAAGAGCTCAATGCAACGGTAATGATTCAGGCGCCTAATATGAATCATGCTCTTGATGGTGATAAAGTTAAAATTAGGTTGTTTGCCAGAAGAAAGAAGAGTGATCCGGAAGGAGAAGTGGTTGAAGTTCTGGAAAGGGGACAAAAAACCCTGGTGGGGACAGTTGAAATATCCAAATTTTCTGCCTTTTTAGTGCCTTCCAAGCGGATGCCTTTTGATCTTTTTATTCCAAATGAGAGTCTCAAAGGTGCCAAACATGGACAAAAAGCCATAGCCAGAATTCTGGATTGGCCGGAGAATGCACGTAATCCTGTAGGTGAGATTATCGATGTCCTGGGTGATGCAGGCTCCAACAATACTGAAATGCATGCCATCCTCGCTGAGTTTGGATTGCCATACAAGTATCCCGAAAAGGTTGATGAAGCGGCCAATAGAATTCCGATGGAGATAACGGCTGAGGAGATTGCCAAACGTCGGGATTTTAGGAAAGTTCCCACTTTTACCATCGACCCGGCTGATGCCAAGGATTTTGACGATGCTCTTTCTATCCAAAGACTCGAAAATGGCTATTGGGAGGTAGGTGTTCACATAGCTGATGTTACCCATTATGTGAGGTTCAACTCTATCATTGAAGAGGAGGCCTACAACAGGGCTACTTCCGTTTATTTGGTTGACAGAGTTGTCCCGATGTTGCCTGAGCGGCTTTCGAATGGGGTATGTTCTCTACGGCCACATGAAGAAAAGCTGTGCTATTCAGCGGTATTTCAACTGGATGACAATGCCAGAGTGCAAAAGGAATGGTATGGCAGAACTGTCATTTTTTCCGACCGGAGATTCAGTTACGAAGAGGCACAGGCTGTGATCGAAACTGGAGAAGGGGACATGAAAAATGAAATTCTGACTTTGGATACCCTGGCAAAAAAGTTGAGGGCAAAAAGATTTGAAGGTGGGTCGATTGATTTTGACAGGGTTGAGGTAAAAATTGAGGTTGATGCTGCAGGGAAGCCCATCAATGTATTTTTCAAAGAGTCGAAAGATTCAAATAAACTGATAGAGGAGTTTATGCTGCTTGCGAACAAAAAAGTGGCAGAACTGATTGGCAAACCCGGGGCCAGAAAAAAGGAGAAAACCTTTGTCTACAGGATTCATGATAAACCGGATCCGGAAAAGCTGGAGAAATTCAACCATTTTATCAAGAGGTTCGGGTATGGTATCATGACCAATTCGCCCGCAGCGGTGACGACATCCATGAATCAATTGATTACCAACGTAAACGGGAAAAAAGAGCAGAATGTTATTGAAACGCTTGCTATCCGCACGATGGCCAAGGCTGAATACTCGACAAGAAACATCGGTCACTATGGTCTGGGTTTTGAATATTACACACATTTTACTTCTCCTATTCGCAGATATCCGGATATGATGGTTCACAGGTTGCTGGAGCGATATCTTCAGGATGGAACCTCTGTGGCTGCCAATAAATATGAAGAGATGTGCAAGCACTCTTCTGACATGGAGAATCGTGCGGCAAATGCCGAGCGGTCTTCGATCAAATACAAACAGGTAGAGTTCATGTCGGATAAGATTGGCATGCAATACAAAGGCGTTATTTCCGGGGTCACAGAATGGGGCATATATGTCGAATTGGAAGAGAATAAATGTGAAGGCATGGTGCCTTTGCACGAGCTTACTGATGATTATTATCAGTTCGATGAAAAGAACTATTGCATTACCGGAAGAAGGTCCAGACGCCGATATCAACTGGGTGACGAGGTCGACATTGAGATTCTCCGGGCTAATCTGGAAAAGAAGCAGCTTGACTTCAAAATTGTAATTTCTTCAACAAAATAATTATATTTGGCCACTAACGATCAACAAAACCCAATGAGCAACGAAAACGTAGGCACAAAAAAGGATGCTGTTCGAGAGAACATTTTAACCATCGCACAGGAAATATTCAGCAAATTCGGTTACAAAAAAACCACGCTGGACGACATTGCTAATGCTGTTAGAAAGGGTAAAAGTTCTCTTTATTACTACTTTACGAGCAAGGAAGATTTGTTTCAGGAAGTAATTCAGAAAGAGGCTGATATTCTAAGAGTAGAATTAGCCAAGGTTCTTCAGAAGGACATCGATCCTGCAGACAAATTGCGAGATTATGTGATGACAAAAATCACAACTTACCGGCAATTGGCAAATTTTTACAATGCTATTGAGAATGACACTGCTGCAGTTGAGTTCATCGACAAAATCAAATCCCAGTACGATCAGGAGGAGATCAGGATGATGAAACGGATTTTGTTGGATGGTGCCAGGCAGCATAAATTTGTGATCAAGGATTTTACCCTTGTTGCTATTGGTATCACAACGGCCATCCGTGGGTTGGAAATGCCACTTTCTGCCGGACCATACAGATCAAATGATTTGGGAAAAAGTGTGGATGCCATTGTTAAGATCATATGCTACGGTATTATGAGAAGAGATTAAAAAATCTCATTCAGATAAAAAGATGCCCCGATGTCTCGCATCGGGGCATCTTTTTATCTGTAGTGGACAGAACCTCCGCTTGAACTGTTGGTATCCCGTGTTGCAGGATTGCCGTAGACTGTGATTCCTGCGCCACTGCTGGCATGTGCTTTAAAATCCTTGGTAACATGCACATCCATATCAGCACCACTGGATGCGGAAGCATCCCCATTTTCTGATACCAATTTTGAGGCATCGAGATTGGCCCCACTTGAGCAAGCAGCTTTAAGGGATTGACTTGTTCCTGAAACTTTCATTTGGCTACCACTGCTTGAGTCCAATGAAACCATGGTACAACCTACTTCCATGGTTACATCAGATCCGCTGGAAGAGTGGATTTTTAAATTCTCAGATTTAATCTGATTCTCAGATTTTACTTCAGATCCTGCGCTGGCTTCCAGTGATTTAAGTTGTTTTAACGTTACATATACCTTCATTTTCTTGGCATAATTTACGCCTTCCTCGAGGTATATCTTCAGCTTTCCACCTGTTACCTCGGTTTTAAGAATTTTCTGGATATTTTCATCCGCTTCGACGACAACTTTTTCGAAGGAGTCTTGTATGAGAGCCACTTCAATGCCTGTGCTTGCTGAAATTTGGTCAAAATCAGAGACCGAGCGTTCTTCTTTTACTACTTTACCATTACCATGAATATGGGCGATGCAAGAAACTGCTAAGAGTGAAAATGCTACCAACCATATTCCCATCAATTTGCGCCAATTGTTTTTCATAGTGTACATTTTTATAAATTTTTTTCAACTGATAATAAGACGTCAAAGGTTGCGATTCGTTACAAAAAAAAAGACTCCGACGTATTAAAGTCGAAGTCTTTTTTTTTAAAGATCGTAACTATTGTTTCAGCGGTTCATTTTTCTTCTCTTCAGTTGCAGCAGGTGGAGTAGCAGGTTCATCGTCCTCTTTCATGGATTTTTTGAACTCTTTCATGCCTTTGCCAAGTCCGCTCATCAATTCAGGGATTTTCTTGCCTCCAAAAAATATGAGCAAAACAGCTATTACAATGATCACATGTGCACCACTCAATACTCCCAATATAAATAAGTTCATAACGTCCTGTTTTTAGCGTTCGTGGCAAATATAGCAATAGTTTTAATCTATTATCCTTTGCTTACCTAAATAATTTTATGATATCATTCCCATTGGCATAAAGCAAAAGGGAGAATAGCAGCACCATGCCACCGATCTGCGCATATTCCAGAAATTTGTCGCTGGGTTTTCGGCGGGTTATGATTTCGTAGAGTAAAAACAGTACATGACCTCCATCCAATGCAGGTATTGGCAGAATATTCATCACTGCCAAAATGATGGAAAGGAAGGCGGTAAGGTTCCAGAACGATTCCCAGTCCCAAACTCCGGGGAAGATGTTGCCAATGGCGATAAACCCTCCCAATGATTCGTAGGCTTTTGTTTTAGGAGAGAAAAGCAGTTTAAATTGCTTAAGATAATCACCGACAGCCCTGTAACCTTTGGAAATCCCGGCAGGAATTGCTTCGAGGAAACTATATTTGATTGTTTTGTATTCAAATACCCCTTCCAGATCATAAGAGCGTTGGATCCCGATTAATCCGGATGCCCCGATGCTGACTTTACTGCTGAAGGCTACCCCTTTTCGCATAAATTCAATATTGACAACAGTATCTTTGGCGGTTGCCAGCTTTTCAACAAACTCATCATAAAAGCGGAATTTCATGCTGTCAACAGAGATAATTTCGTCTCCCAGTTCCATGCCGGCGTCCCGGGCGGGAGATTGTTTGGCGAAGGCTACAATTTTGCAGGAAAACGGAACTCGGAGTGAGAGAATATTTTTATCGGTCAGTAACTTAGGAATGATCTCCTTTTTTATCTGAAGGGTCAGTTTTTGAGAATCCCTTTGTACTTCGATGGTCTGTGCCCCATCTAAAACGATGGTAGGAACAATTTTGGTGAAGCTGTCTACTACTTTTCCATCGACAGACAGGATTTTATCTCCATTTCTGAGTCCTATTTCGCGACCGGTTTCAGATACAACGATTCCGTATTTGGCATTTTGTGTTGGGAGGTACTCTTCACCCCAGATAAACAGGATCATGGCATAGAGTACCAGTGCAAGAATCAGGTTGAAAAGTACACCTCCGATCATGATTAGTAGACGCTGCCAGGTCGGTTTAGATCTGAATTCCCAGGGCTGTGGCGGAAGTTTCATCTGTTCCTTGTCCATAGATTCGTCGATCATCCCTGATATTTTGACATATCCACCTAGCGGGAGCCAACCAATGCCATACTCTGTATCTCCTTTTTGCGTTTTGAAAAGGGAAAACCAAGGGTCAAAAAAGAGGTAAAATTTTTCCACTCTGCAGTGGAAAAGCTTGGCAAACAAAAAGTGTCCGAATTCATGAAGAATTACCAGTATTGAGAGGCTCAAGAGGAGCTGGGCTGCTTTGATCAGTATTACCATCTTTTAAAAAATTGTTTATTTACTGCATTTTGAGGATCATTTCTTCAGCATAAATGCGAGCTGTTTTATCTGAAGCAATGTAATCATCCAATTCAGGATGAATGACATAATGGATTTGTCCCATCACTTGCTCATTAATTACAGCGATATCTGTAAAAGATATTTTTTCGTTTAAAAATGCCTTCACTGACACCTCATTTGCAGCGTTCAGCACACATGCCAGGTTCCCACCTTTGTGCAGTGCTTCATATGAAAGTGCAAGGTTACGAAAATTTTTCGTATCGGGAGTTGTAAATGTGAAGGTTGGACAATCGGCAAAGCTAAAACGAGGGATGGCGTTTTTGATGCGAATAGGGTATGCCAGAGCAAACTGTATAGGCATTCGCATGTCGGGAATTCCTAGTTGCGCCTTGATGGATCCATCGCAAAATTGCACCATGGAGTGGATGATGCTTTGCGGATGAACCACAACTTCAATCTGTTCAGGCCTCAGTCCGAAGAGCCATTTGGCCTCAATTACTTCGAAACCTTTGTTCATCAGTGTGGCAGAATCGATGGTGATTTTGGCTCCCATGTCCCATTTGGGATGCTTTAATGCTTCTTTTACAGTTACTTTCGATAATTGTTCGGCTGTTTTTCCATGAAATGGTCCGCCAGAGCAGGTTAAAATGATTTTCTCCACCGACTCTTCTGCTTCGCCAACCAGACATTGGAAAATGGCTGAATGTTCTGAGTCTATCGGAATGATCTCTGATTTGTTTTCAATGGATAATCGGGTAATCAGATCGCCCGCAACGACCAAAGTTTCCTTGTTGGCCAGGCCAATTTGCTTCCCTGCTTTTACGGCGCGGATGGTGGGCAATAAACCTGAGAAACCGACCATGGCAGTCACAACGGTGTCAACTGAACCCATTTCAACCACCTGCGCGATGGCATCATAACCAGAATATATTTTAATAGGATATGGGGACAATGCTTCTTTCACCCTGGTGTATTTATCTTCATTGCTGATTACAACGACATTGGGCTTGAATGTTAAGGCCTGTTCAATGAGTAGATCTGCGTTGTTATTGGCGGTGAGGACCTCGACAGAGAAAAGAGTTGGATTGTTTGCGATTACATCTAGGGTCTGTTGACCTATTGATCCGGTGGAGCCAAGAAGGGCTATATTTTTCATGCTGGAATGAATGTTAGAAGCTGATGTAATCTTCTGGATTGGTTGGGCTACCGTTGACCCAGAGTTCAAAATGAAGGTGAGGGCCGGTGGTTTCTTTTCCGGTATTTCCCATGATGGCAATTACTTCGCCAGCCTTCACTTTGTCTCCTTGTTTTTTAAGAAGTTCGGCATTGTGTTTATAACAGGTAATGATATTCTGCTCGTGTTGAATCACTATGACATATCCTGTTTCCATGGTCCAATCTGAGAGAATAACTGTTCCATCTAGGGCAGATGAGATTCGTGAGTTTTGTTTAGCTACCACATCGACCCCATAATGGCCGGAGGAGAGATCTTGTTTTCCTGTCACCATTCCTTTGAGAGGAGGAAAAAAGAGCATACTTGCCAAGCCGCTTTTTCTTGTGCTACCTGTACCAAAGTTGAACTGCTCCTGATCCAGTTCATCCTTAAAAAGGCTGTCCTGGTTCACTCTTTTAAGTGCATTCAGGTTTGGGCGGACAATTGAATCTCTCCTGACAACAGTATCCAGCGAATTTTCGCCACTCAGCATGGCACGCACATCGTGAAAATAGCGGTCGTAAAGGCTGATTTTTTCTTCGAGGGAATCTGTAATCAGGGAATTCTGAATCAGTCTTTGTCTAAATTCACCTGATGGATAGCCGGGGATATATTCCCTCAAGGGTGTAAATGCGATGAGTATGGTAACACCGATGATGATGGTTACAACTGCTCCTACCAACCCCAGGACCAGTGTACGCGCATTAAAGCGGATCTGTTTGATAATATGAAGGTTGAGGTCGTTGAAGATAACAATCCGGTAAGGATTTTGGAACAGTTTCTTCAATTTATCTCTCTTACTTAGCCCCGCCATAAATACAGTTTTCTTGAAAACTCAAACATACGCAAAAATCTTCCATTTATATTGCAGAACCGGAAAAAATGCCTATCTTTGTACCCACAAAACCGACACAGCTGGTTTTAAAAAATATACTGTGGGGTAGAGCAGTTGGTAGCTCGTCGGGCTCATAACCCGGAGGTCGTGGGTTCGAGTCCTACCCCCGCTACAAAGATGCCTCGTAAACGAAAAGTTTACGAGGCATCGCTTTTTAGAAGGATATTATCGTATCAATTAGAACAAATCATGGTTATAATTCGTTATTTTTAGACTTCGGATGATAAAGCGTTTTTTTTCTCTATCGCTTTAACCCTAAATACGACAAGTTGTACATTGTTCTCTCGTATATTTTAATCTTGACTGTTGAAATTTAAATTTGATCCTGCTGTCATGGAAAATAATCATGAAAGTTTAGAAGGTTTATCTGATCAGTACAATTATTATGGAACCCGGCCACAAGAGGGTATCCAGAACAGGGAAGGGAAAAAGGCCCCTACTATGCGTGCGGCCAGGGCTCGCGATCGCTATCTTGAAACCAAGTCGTCAGCATCCGTTGAGTTTCCGTATTGGTACACTCGCCGGTGGGAAGAACTGGAAGGTGAGATTCCGATTATTAGAAGAGCCGAAGCCCTAAAATCAGGATTTGCTCATCTGACTGCTGCCGTCCTACCCGGTGAATTGCTTGCCATGCGCAAAGCAAACTATTTGCGGGGTTCTTATCCGATGCCCTGGCTTTCTGAAGCGTTTTTTCTTTCGAAGGAAGACGATTTGTATAAGGAAGCAAAGAAAGCGGGGAAAGCAAGTGCAGATGAGGCTACGACGATGGGAAAGGGGGGTGGAAATGTAACTGAAAGCATTGGAAATGTCATCTCGATTGCCGGAAAATTCGGCTTGCGGAAGGAGGAGATGCCGATCCTGATAAAGACTGCAAAAAAGTGGTTGAACAAATCTGTCGATGATTTAGGCCACAAATATGAGCAACTCGTTCCGGGCTATGATACAAAAGAGGAGATCATGCGGGCTGTCATTTGCATGTTCGACTCAGGCTATACGCTTCCGCAAGGGCGGGAAGTCATTAACTATTACTATCCGCTTCAATATGGCATCGAAGGGATAAAAATTATTTGCAGGGAAAACCAGGATGACGCTGCTGGGTATCCCGAAATGGATCGGTTGTATTTCTACAAAGCTGTCCATACGATGCTGGAAGGGCTTCAATTCTGGATATTGAATTATTCGAAGGAAGCCCGTTTTATGGCTTCGCTGGAGGATGAACAGATTCAGAAGTCGGAATATCTTGACATAGCAGATCGCCTCGAAAGGCTATCCGAAAACAGGCCGGACTCTTTTCACGATGCCTTACAGTTGGTTTGGATTTTTCATGTAGCAGTATTGAATGAGGATGCCATATCCGGATTGTCGCCGGGTCGTCTAGGGCAGGTACTTTATCCCTTCTGGAAACAGGATATGGATAATGGTATTTTAAACAAGGAAAAGACCATCGAGCTGCTTGAATGCATGCGGGTGAAATTTACCGAGATTGATTGTTTTGCCTCGATGGGTGTGGTCGGTGGAGTGCTCAGCGGAAACACGTTTAACAACCTGTGCATCGGGGGGCTCGACAAGGAGGGAAACAGTGCTGCCAATGAACTTGAAATGCTTATCCTGGAATCGGCCATGTCGTGCGACACACCGCAGCCGACACTTAGCCTTCTTTTTGATGAAAAATTACCCGAAGAATTCTTGCTGAAAGGAGTTGAATGCACAAAAATTGGGACAGGATATCCCGCATGGGTGAACAATCGGGTAGCCATGGAGTTTCTTCTGAACAATTTCGGCAAAGAGGGGATGCAGTCTGAAGAGGCCAGAGCCTGGGCCATTGGCGGTTGTCTTGAGACATCCCCCGGTAGCTGGATGCCTTTGGAGCTTAACGGCGAAACCTATTTCATTCCCGGAGGTTCAGCTCCGGCAACGAGTGTGGGAGTTCATTTTATTTCCCTTCCGAAAGTTCTGGAGGCTGTTCTTTTTGACGGACTGGACAAAAGAACCGGCCGCAGGGTCTATCCTGCGCATGGCATGGAATTGGATTCATATGAAAAAATTTGGACCATATTTAAGCAGTACTTCAGTCTGACCGTTGAGGTGCTGACCTTGACCAACAACATCCAGCACGACATTTGGGGAAAGGTTTCTCCGTCCATCATCAACAGCATGCTGAAGCCCGACTGTCTGAGTAAAGGCAAGGACATCAGTCACAAAGGGAGCCGGTACAACAGAACTTTCAATGTCGAAATTTGCGGAGGGGTCAATCTTGCCAATTCCCTGGCTTCCATCAAGAAAAATGTTTTTGATGAAAAGGCGATTTCAGTGGCTGAGTTAAAGAGTGCCATTGAATCAAATTTTGGCTACCTATCTGCCTTGGAAACCGGATCCTATAGCTTAACAGAACAGGTGAAGAAAGTAGATTACAAGGCCTGGCTTAAGATTCACAAGCTTTGTCTGGATGCCCCGAAATATGGGAATGACGATAAATATGTGGACGATATTTTTCGAGATTGGCAGCTTTGGTTCAGCAAGATGTGTGAAAATTACCGCTCGCTTTATGATGAACCGCTCTATTCGTGCCAGATATCGGTCTCGACCCATGCACCTATGGGGGCCGTTACGCTGGCTACTCCTGATGGCCGATTGGGTGGCACTACTTTTGCGGATGGTTCCGTTTCTGCCTATCCGGGATCGGATAAGCATGGTCCTTATGCGCTCTTTAATTCAGCTACCTGTTACAACCATGCATCGTCGCAGAATTCACAATTGAACATGAAGATTCATCCATCGGTCGTGATGGGCAGAGAAGGTTCGAGGAAGTTCCTTGAAATGATCAAAGCCTATCTTCGCAAGGGCGCATTCCACGCCCAGTTTAACATTGTCGATTCGAGAATGTTGAAGGATGCGCAGAAAAATCCAGCCGAATACCGGGGACTGATGGTTAGGGTCGCCGGATTTACGCAATATTGGGTCGAGCTCGGGAAACAGATCCAGGATGAAGTAATTGCCCGGACAGAATATGAACAATTAGGTTAGAGATGAGCAGATGAAGCACTACGATTGCAAATATTACCTGAATACCGATGTTTTCAAAGGTATGTGTAAGAGGGATAAGCGTATTATCAAGGCGGATGATGCTGCATGTGAACATTTTAAGAATGCCCGGAAGTGTAAATATTGTTCGAATTTTTCCCTGACATCTGATGAGTTGGGAACATGCATGAACAAGTATGATGCCTTTCCCGAGATGAATGCAGTTACCTGCAATGACTTCAAATAATAATAACTACCAATCAAAGGGAACTATTTTCGATATCCAGGGGCTATCGGTTCATGATGGTCCCGGGTGCCGGACATTAATTTTTCTTGGTGGCTGTACGCTGAACTGTTTCTGGTGTTCTAATCCGGAGGGCATCAATGTTAAGCCTTCGCTGATGTACGCTGAGGCAAAATGTATTGCCTGTGGTAACTGCGTTGGCAAATGTTCGCAACATGCACTCAGTCTGAATGAGGAAGGGAAGCTGAATATAGTTAGAGAAATCTGTCGTGGGTGCGATTCTCCAGACTGCCTGACTGAATGTTACACGGATGCGCTGCGATTAAGCGGCTATGAAATCTCTGTTGAAAAGCTTTATGAAATCATCCGGCGTGACCGGCAATTCTGGGGTCGGGATGGCGGAATAACGCTGACAGGTGGAGAGCCGATGTTGCAGCCGGATTTTGCTTTGGAAATACTTAGGAGATGCCACGAAGACTATATTCACACGGCCATTGAAACCTGTGGCAACGTTCCCTGGAAAAATCTGCAGGAGGTTCTTCCCTTTCTTGACTGGATTTTTTTCGACCTGAAACACATGGATTATGGCCGGCACCATTATGCCACCAACTCTGGGAATTCATTGATTTTAGAAAATGCCCGGCGATTATCAAAATCATTTGAGGGAAGACTTATTTTTCGGCTACCGCTGATTCCGGATTTTAATGATTCGGAAGAAAACTTGAATTCAGTCATTTCATTCCTGAACGAGATTGGCAGAAATGAAATTAACATTCTTCCGTTGCACCACCTGGGAAGGGAGAAATATCAGCTATTGCAAAGGGACTATTTGGGAAGTCCTTATCTTATCCCGTCAAATGAGAAGCTAAGAACTATTCGCGAGTTATTCAGAGGCTCCGGCGTGGATTGCTTTATAGGAGGTGAGACGCCATTTTGATGAATTGAACCTGATCGATATTGGCTTAATCCGAAAATTTCTAACAGCTACAGGTGTTCCAATACTATTTTTACCCCAATCCCGATCAAAATCACTCCTCCCAAAATCTCTACTTTCGATCCGAATTTGCCGCCTACATCCTTTCCAATCCTGATGCCCAACATGGAGAAGAAAAAGGTAACTGCCCCGATGATTAATGCCCCGCCAAATATTTTTTCAGTTTCTGCAAGGGCATAGGAAAAGCCCACGACGAGTGCATCGATGCTTGTGGCCAGGGATAGTGTCATAATGTGCCGAAAAGAGTAAATATCAGATTCTTTTTTGTCGGCCGGCATTGTGATCCCTTCGTAAATCATCTTCCCTCCGAGATAGGCCAATAGGATAAAGGCAATCCAATGGTCTACTCCTTCAACATAGCTTTTGATACCGGTACCCATAAACCAGCCTACGACAGGAAGAATGCCCTGAAAGGTTGCGAATGCCAGGGCAATTTTGACCGCGTGGGTAAAGGAAACTTTCTGTTCGGCCAATCCACAACTGATGGATACTGCAAAGGAGTCCATTGAGAGGCCGATGGCTAAAATGAGAACAGTAATCAGATCCATAGGTTAGTAGCAGTGGAGTTAATGCAATGAGTCAGCGAGCATCCTAAGAAAGGGAAGTGCTTTTGAGTAATCCAATTCATCATAAAACATTCCCAATCGATTGAGATTATTGTAATAATCATTAACCTTTTTGTAATAGTTTAACTCACTTTGTATGTACCAAGCCTTTGATCCCAACTTCTCTGCAATGAACCATTTTTCCAGCAATCGACCAGAACGACCGTTTCCGTCTTCAAAAGGATGAATATTTACGAACACAATATGAATGAATGAAGCATAGTAAAAGACCTCTTCTGTGGTAAGAGTTTGATTTTTTAACTGTTCGATATCATCCCAAAGTTTTTCAAAGAGAATCTTTACTCTTTCAACAGGTGCAGCTTCGTATTGAATCCGGCCAGTTAGGTGTTCCATGACGAGCATATTCACAGTACGACAAACTCCTTGTTTCCTTTTAGGTAATAAATGGGCTGAGAGTAAGGCGTGAGCTTTTAAAAAATGATTTTTGGTAAGTATATTGTTTTGCGCAAAGAGATAGGTATTGTACAAATCGTTTGGCTTTTGCACTAAATCGGGCAAATACTCAATGTTCAGCATCTTATGCTTAATATAACTATCCAGTTCCATGGGTTCGCCCTCAATACGCGAGGAGGCAATTGCGGAGACAGATGTGTAAAAGCTAAACGAATCCGTAGAGATCTCCGCATCCTTTAACGAATCGAATTTAAGGGTCAGTTTAACAGGGTCAATGGTTGATAAGTATTCATCCAGCAATCCGGCAGGTATTATTTGCAACTTGGTTTCCATTGGTGCAAATATATAAAAAGAACGCCGGAGAATTTCTCCGGCGTTCAACTTGTGACCATTGCTGGTCATTTATATATTGGGTTGACAATTACATCATTCCACCCATTCCGCCACCCATTCCGCCACCACCTGGCATATGTGGTTCATCTTTCTTCTCTTCAACAAGTACGCATTCTGTTGTGAGGAACATGCCGGCAATTGAAGCTGCATTTTCCAGAGCGATACGTGTTACTTTGGCAGGATCAATAACGCCTGATTCGTAAAGGTTCTGGAATATATCGAGGCGGGCGTTGTAGCCATAATCCCCTTTGCCTTCTTTTACTTTCTGAACGATCACAGCACCTTCGACACCTGCGTTGGATACGATCTGACGCATTGGCTCTTCGATGGCACGTTTGATGATCAGGATACCTGTCGTTTCATCATCGTTTTCGCCTTCAAATCCTTCGAGGGCATCGATGGCACGGAGCAGTGCAACACCGCCGCCGGGTACGATACCTTCTTCGATGGCTGCGCGGGTTGCGTTCAGTGCATCATCAACACGGGCTTTCTTCTCTTTCATTTCAATTTCGGAAGGTGCGCCAACATATAGTACAGCTACACCACCTGAAAGTTTAGCCAAACGTTCCTGTAGTTTTTCACGATCGTAATCGGAAGTTGTGGTTTCGATCTGTTTTTTGATCTGGCCAACTCTTGCAGAAATTAATGCGGAGTCGCCGGCACCGTTAACGATGGTGGTTTTTTCCTTGTCGACAGTCACTTTTTCAGCTTTTCCGAGCATCTCAAGAGTGGTGTCTTCCAATTTCATTCCTTTTTCTTCGGTAACGACAGTTCCACCGGTTAAGATGGCAAGGTCTTCCAACATCTCTTTGCGACGGTCGCCAAAACCCGGTGCTTTAACAGCACAAACCTTCAGTCCGGCACGTAAACGGTTGACAACCAATGTTGCCAATGCTTCACCTTCGATGTCTTCAGCGATAATCATCAACGGACGACCAGATTGGTGTGTAGCTTCCAAAATTGGAACGAGTTCCTTCATGGAGCCGATTTTCTTGTCGTGGATCAGGATGAAAGGATGTTCCATTTCAGTGGCCATCTTTTCAGTATCAGTGACAAAATAAGGAGAAATGTAACCACGGTCGAACTG
>CAIRSO010000448.1 GCA_903881215.1 uncultured Bacteroidia bacterium | reverse complement strand
CGTCGTGAGTCAGTGCCACCTCACAGGTTTCCTTTCCATTACTTTGGAATACCTGATCAATGAAGGAATTGAAAACCACCTTCGAATTGGCCGAAAGAAAAGAGGCGAAACTTGATTTTTTCAGATGGATTCGCTCTTTACCAAGCATTCTGGCCCCAGTGAGGTTGATCCCAATAATCTCACCTTCCTGTGAAAGGGTAAAATATCCGGAAGGTGAAAAATCGTACAGGTCAATGTATTTATCGGTAGCATCTTCAGCCCGTTCTTTGGCCAGAACGAGTGCATCGTTAAGCATTTCCAACTCGATCTGGTGGACTTCAAGATCGTGAACAAGCTTTAATGTTTCAGACTCAGACAGTCGCGATCCTGCTTTGGCTGACTTTCTGTTCAGCAGCACCTCTTCAGCCTTCCGGCGTAAGATTTCGGCTTCGGACAGGTTAGCTGTTTTCATGGGGTCCGTTGTCCGTTATGGGCGCATTTCGGGGAATCATAAAATGGAATACTGATCCTTGGTCAGGCTCACTTTCAACATGGATTTCACCGCCATTTTTTTTCGATCAAATCTTTGCAAATGATCAGTCCCAGACCTGTGCTGGGTTCGCCATCGGTACCTTTGCGGTTGGTATCCCCATCAAGCCGGAATAGTTTATTAAGCATTTCTTTGGTCATGCCAATGCCCGTGTCGCGAATGGATATGTCAACCAGGTTGCCGGTCTCCGGTTTTGCCGAGATGGTTATTTTTCCTCCTTTGGGGGTAAACTTTACCGCATTGGAGGCTAAATTCCGGATGACTGATCCAAGCATGGTGCCGTCTGCAAAGACCGTTAATCCATCAGGGATGTCATAGCCAATCGCGATTCCCTTATTATTGGCCGGGTCCAGAACAGTCTGAATAGAATCTGAAATTTTGGGCATCAATAAAAACAACTCCGGGTCATAAGTCGTTCTGCCACTTTGCATGCGTGCCCATTCCAGTAGGTTCCCAAGCATGGAGTAGTAATGTGTTGCAGCTTTCGACATTGATAAGGCGATCTTATGAATCTCCTCACGGCTCAATTCGGGTAGTTGTTCAACTAGGATTCTGGTAAGGCCCAGTAAAGCATTGAACGGGCTTCGCAGGTCGTGTGCCAGAATGGAGTAGAACCGGTCTTTCTCAGTGTTGAGCTTAAAGAGCCGATCTTTTTGAAGTTCGATTTCGGCGGTAGCCGATTTTTGTTCAGTGACATCAATATTGACACCAACGTACGAGATGATTTTGCCTGATTGATCACGCTGGGGTGCAGACAATCCATAAACCCAGCTAACTTTTCCTTCCGGGGTTTGAAATCTGTATTCCATGCCCCATTGGCCTTCTGAGCTGACCATATGATTCCATTCCGCCATTATCTTTTCACGATCTTCCGGATGGATCCCCTTGAGCCAGCCATCCCCAAGAGATTGTTTCTGACTCAGGCCAGCCATTTCATTCCATCGGGGATTGGTATACTGGCAGTTTCCATTGGGATCGGTCAGATAAATTCCCACTGGTACCAATGTGGTCAACTGCCGGAACTTTTCCTCGCTTTCACTCAGCAGGCCCTCCGTCAGCTTGCGTTCGGTAATATCCACCATGCTGATCAGAACATGTTCGCCATTTTTGGCAACATTGCCGTTCAATTGAAAATACATTGGTTGGTTTCTTTCAGGTGCCAGCGCCACCTCGCAGGTTTTTTGACCAGTGCTGTTAAAGACCTGATCTAAAAAGAGATTGAAAACCTGGAGTGTATCGTCTGAAATTAGAAAGCCAAACCTGGCGTTCTTCAGATGGCTGCGTTCCTTGCCCAACATTTTAGCCCCCGTGAGGTTGATCTCAATAATCTCACCTTTCCTGCCAAGGGTAAAATATCCGGAAGGTGAAAAATCGTACAGGTCAATGTATTTATCGGTAGCATCTTCAGCCCGT
>CAIRSO010000447.1 GCA_903881215.1 uncultured Bacteroidia bacterium | reverse complement strand
CATTTTCGGGTGGTTTGAAAATTGTCTTATGGGTATTTCGTGTGTTTCAGTTATTATTCACTACCAACAAATGTAATAAATAAGTTTACATTACGCAACAGTCATTGTTTTCGTGTATGTTACATATGTCAACTGCAAGTATATTACATATGTCAATCAAAAACACCTATAAACAGAAATCCCATATATTGTCATATGAATAAAAGGATTAGTAAATTCGTACAAAGCACAGATTATTAGTGTGTTATTAGTAGTAATTATCTGAAATACAGGAGTAAATGAACGACGGTGTACAAAAGTAACAAATTTGCTTAATCCAATAATTCGACTAGTCTCTGTATGTGGCTGAATTTGTCTACATTATAAGTATAAAATAACCGATAATCATACTCTGAAAATAGGAGAAATTGAGTGAGTTACAAATGTTTTGATTTGCCAGAGATCAAAAAAGCAGACATCATTCATTCAGCCTATCACATAAAGTCGCTGAGAATTCAATTTTTGCTAGATCCCTTTAAAGTTGACCGAAAGAATGAATTCTGAAGAAAGTCGCTGAGAATTCAATCTTTGCTAGATCCCTTTAAAGTTGACCGAAAGAATGAATTCTGAAGAAAGTCGTTTGGATTCGATAAGTAGTGATTCTCTGATGCCAACTTTGAACGGAGCTATAAATCTGAGGAAATGACATTCTGTTACCAGCTCTGCTCCTGTCGAACTGAAAGTTTTATTGATTGAATTCGTTGTTGGATGAATGGGAATAGAAATATGAGCATAATCGTAATAAAGCCTTAAAGTGATGCGCTTCAAATAGTAGAGGTGCCAAATGTGCCAGTCGGGCGACATTAAAGGAAGAACATAATCGCTTCTAAATGTAAAAAGACTATTATTATCAAGGTTTGAATAGCCTCTGGGGTAATAGATTAAGTCATTAAAATAAGAATTCGATGATATTTTCTTCTGGTAGCCTGTGTAAATTCTGATCCCATGAATATTTTGTAACCCCGGGAAATACAAAGTTGCTTCTGCAGATGAGATGGTTCCCAATCTTCTGTCTCCAATTGGAGTATGCCTGTACTGGAGGTCAATCGCCTGACCCCATTTGGTTTGTATTTCGCGGGTACTCTGTTGTCTAAGATTATGAGCATAAAGCCGATAGGTAAACGGAATATAACTCCCCCTAAATATGCTTGACGGAGTTGAAAAATCCTGCCAATGGTGAGAGTACCCAATTTGTAATTCCGGTACAACCATTCTGTAAGTGCTGCCGTGGGTAAAATTGAAGGGTACAGCAATATCCAGATGCAGGTTCATAACTTTTTGAGTGTATGGAACCTTTACGGTATCCTGACTAATTAATACATTATTTGAATTGTAATGTTTGCTAATTCGGTAATAATCATATTTTTCCTTTCCGTAATCGCCATAAAGACGCAAAATGGGATACCATCCACTGTATTCCAGTTTACCAATCCATTTTCCTGTTTGATTTATCGATGAATAATCGTACCCGAACTGTGCGACTGCTGTAGCAAGTTTGTTTTGTGAAACGATTGAGAAGCCTGTATTTATAATGTTTTGTTCAGGGTTAACGTAAACTGGAGACCAACTATGAAAGTTAAAAAGATTCTTAATCCTGGGGTATTTTTTGCTACTATAATTACTTGAATCCGGACCGGAAAAATCAATAACTCCCTTTTCTTGTTGCGTTAATTTGTTGGCCAGGGTATCCTGAAACCATGGGATATTAACAATCTCTTCCCAGTCTGACCGGTTTATTTGCTTACGTGCTAGTTTAAAGCCAAATGCCGAATAATCAGAATAAAGCAAGCTCGTACCATCCTCCGATCCCTGAAGGTCTTTTATTCCGTATTTAGCCGTTAGAACACGAAATATCTTATTTGTTTTAAGATCCAGTGCATATCCCTGTGATTTACCTTCCTGATTTGCTGTGTAATAGAGGTAGTTATTTTTTTCAAAAGGCTTTTTAATCTCACCGAAAGTCGGATCTGTCAAAGTATCTGTTTTGCCATCATTAAGTCTGATTCTGACAATTGATTTTCCTTTGTCTCCAAGAACCACCGCATAGATATATTCCTGGTCAGATGACCATGACGGAGTTAAGAAAATGCTATTATTTTCTGCCCTAAATTCTTTAAATATTTGATTGTCAGATGTATTTAAAATTACAATAGAACAATCATTTTGATAGTCAAATTTAACAGCAGACATCCATTTTCCATTTTGTGACATCGCCGGAGCAAAAAGTTTGTCATCGAATACTTTCTCCACCACGACTATACTTTCAATATCCAAAATGCGAAGCAACGATTTATCACGGTGAGACCACCTCATGTCCGGTTTTGTTTCGATCCACACGATCTTCCCATTGGAATAGCTCACTGATTCATCCAGAATCTGACCTGGAGCAAATAGTTTTTTCTCGTTTTGCTCTCTGTCAATTAAAACAAACTCCTGAATTCGATCAAGCGAGGTTTTAAGTGCGATAAAAGTAGAATCAGTGACAAAATTGGCATACCTGTAACTTATATAATCCATTGTTGGTTTTACAACAGTTGTTCCCAATGACTTACTTTCTTGCGGGATATTAAATTGAAATTGGTTGGAACGTTTCAGATTAGACATGATTTCGCGATAATACTCGTCCTGGTTCTTACCTGTAGCGAGCCTTAAACCCCTGGATAGAGAATTTAATGCCAAAGGATTTCTTGCAACATGATGAAGCACCTTACCCCATACCTCTCCCCCATTTTGATTTCGAATATTTGAAACCATTTGATATCCAAGTTGATAGTAGTCAGGGATATAATCTTTGTAGGATCCCAGATACGCTTTATCAAAACTGTAAATACCTTTTTCATCGGCTTGAGCTTTCAATTCCATCGAAAAGGAAGATAATCTGCCCCTTCCCGTCTGACTTAAAGCTGTCTCAGATGTTACCGCATCCCCCTCCAAAAACCAAAACGGCAGATAAGCACCCATAATAATCGAGGCTGCCTGTTCTCCCAATAGAATTTTGAAGATGGCAGGCATTTCTGTCTCAATTTTGTCTATTTGCACGTGATGCCTGAGTTCATGAATGGCCAATTGTTCTATCCAGCCCTGTGCGTAAATCTCCTGACCCGGTGTTGGAAAAAGTTCGATTCTGGAAGGAGACCAAGCCACAAATCCATTGGATTTACTGGATTTGGTATGCAAGATTATGGAGATGTTTTTGGGCTGATGTTGAAGTGTTACCCCGGAATAACTGTAGACTTTTTCAAATATTCTTGCAACTCTCTGTGCTTCAATACCATAATCTGAAGGATAGATAATCTGGAAATGTGTGGTTTGAATCTGACGCCATCTGATACTTCCAGGATCCTGTCCGGCAGAAAAATACTGAGCTCCTCCGTTAAATGGTATAAACAGCAGAAGAAAAAAGAGATATCTGAAAAATAATCTTGGGCTGATTTTCAATTGTTTATATTTTAACTCCGTTTATTGAAGAGGTTCGCATTGTAACTTTAACCATCTCAGGACATCACCCTCCGATAATAATGGTGAGATATTCCTGTATACGGATTCATGGTAATGATTGATCCATCTTAGCTCGTCTGAGTTTAGCATATCAATGTCAATAAGATGCCTGTCTATTGGACAAAAGGAAACAGTTTCAAAGCATAGAAAATCTCCGAATTCATTGGATGTAAACTTTTTACAAAACATTACATTTTCAATGCGAATACCATATTCTCCTTCCCGATAAATTCCTGGCTCATTTGATAAAAGATGCCCCTCTCTGATTGGTTCATTGTTAAATTCAGCCCTGATACTCATCGGACCTTCGTGTACGGATAAAAAACAGCCAATTCCATGTCCGGTACCGTGCCCATAGTTTATTGCTTTGTCCCATAGAGGCTTACGCGTAATTGAATCGAGCGAATACCCTTTTGTTCCTACCGGAAAGATGGCAGTCGCGAGGACAATGTGGGCTTTGAGGCATAGTGTAAAATCCTCTATTTGATTCTGTGTGGGTATCCCAAGAGATATCGTACGTGTGAGGTCTGTTGTTCCATCCAGGTACTGACCACCACTATCAATTAGCAATAAATTATCCGGTAGAATATCCAGATTGGTCTGGTTTGTTGCATGATAGTGAACAATAGCACCATGAGGACCGTATCCAACGATAGGATGAAAACTATCACCTTGAGATAAGGCTTGCCTGAGCCTGAATTCATTCAGTTTTTGTCCAACAGAAATTTCCGTAATTTTCTCTTTACCAATTGATTGATATAGCCAGAAGAGTGAATTTGCCATGGCTGCACCATCTTTCTCATGGGCATTTTTAATATTGAGAATCTCCTCCCGACTCTTAATAGCTTTCATCAGGGTAACCGGAGAAACTGATGGATCCACTTCATTATTCGCTAAAAGGGCCTTTGATATCTTATAATTGGTGCGAATGGTGTCAACTTGAATGCGTTTATTG
>CAIRSO010000446.1 GCA_903881215.1 uncultured Bacteroidia bacterium | reverse complement strand
TGAAATGTTTGAAATGTTTGAAATGTTAACCCTATAAACATTTTTTATGACCTCCTAAACCCTTCAAACTGTTTGAACAATTCCCATCAGCCTGTCTACGGCATCGTGAACATGTGAAGGATCTTCGAAGCCAATGGTCATGCAGTGTAACAGGACAATATCGAGGTAATCTGTCTGGAACTCTTGCCGGATGCGCTCAATCATTTGATCAACGGGTTGAAGTGGATGCCAATCAAGGTTTTCTGTCCAAATTTTTGTCATGACAGTTAGCTCTTCTCGAGGTCGCATTTTGATGGCTTCTTTCGCAAATGGATGGGAGCCATAGGTGTCTGCTGTATCGAAAAAGCGGATTCCCCTTTCTAAACCTGCCTGGACCACAATTTTGAATTTCTCCAGGCCCATGCGGGTTTGGTTGGAGGCATGGTTCCAGCCATTGGTCCCCATTCCCATTGCAAGACGGGTTACTTTCAATCCGGTCTTTCCCAGATCGACTATGTCAACATTAACAGGATTATTTGGTTGTGCCATTAGGGACGAAAGTGCTCCCGTGGCAACGATAGCTCCGGCAACTCCGGTCCGGATGAAAAGACGTCGGGTATATTCGGCCATTTGCTGATATTTTTCTTCTAAAGTAGAAAAAAATTATTTTAATCCAATATGAGTGTAATCAACGGTGGTGTCGGCATATCTTTCGGCAATCAAATCCAGGATTTGGAGCACTTCCTCAATTTCGATGGCACGCAATAGTTTGATACGTAGCTCTTTGAAGTCTGTTAGATTGGGGAAATAACGGGCAAAATGGCGACGCATTTCCAAAACGGATCTTCTGGGATCATCTTTCCAGGTTAGGGATTGATTGAGCTGATCTTTGACATTTTCCACCACAAAGGGTACGGAAGGTGGAGGCAATATCTCTCCTGTATTCAGAAAATGACGTACTTCCTGAAAGATCCATGGTCGGCCGATTGACCCTCTTCCGATCATTAATCCATCTACACCCGACTGATCGAGTAGTTCTTTGGCTTTCTCCGGACCTGAAATATCACCATTTCCAATAATTGGAATCTTCATTCTGGGATTGTTCTTTACTTTAGCGATCAGGCTCCAGTCGGCTGAACCTGTATACAATTGACTTCTTGTCCTTCCGTGGATGGCCAGGGCCTGTATTCCCGCATCCTGCAATCTTTCTGCTACTTCAACGATGGGTTGGTCGTCCATATCCCAACCCAACCGGGTTTTGGCCGTTACCGGAAGTTGAACCGCCTTTACTACCTCTTCGGCCATCTTAACCATTTTGGGGATATCGCGGAGCAGTCCGGCACCGGCACCTTTCCCAGCAATTTTTTTCATGGGACAGCCAAAATTTATGTCGATGAAATCGGGCTGAACGAGTTCGGCTACTTTGGCTGCCAGTGCCATAGAGTCAATGTTCGAACCATAAATCTGAATGGCGAGCGGTCTGTCAAACTCAAAAATGGTCATTTTCCTTTTTGTCCTCTCCACGTCACGAATCAAAGCTTCTGAGGCAACAAATTCAGTGTACATCACGTCAGCACCATATTTTTTGCATAGGTAACGGAACGATTTATATGTCACATCCTCCATGGGAGCCAGAAAAAGTGGGAGATTGCCCAGATCAAGATTGCCGATCTTCATGGTAATAATTTGCCGCAAAGATAACCATTCAGTTTGAAAGCTTTCTTGGCGGGGAGGATGGAATGAATAACTTTGCAAACGGAGAAGAAAAGAAACAGGGAAGAATTGAAACGGGGAAACGGAGAAGGAAGGAAACAAGGAAGAATTGAAACGGAGGAGAAAAGAAACAGGGAAGAATTGAAACGGGGAAACGGAGAACAACAATCTTTTCGGAACAAACAGTTTAATAATATTGAATAAAGTTAAAATAGTGAGAGTATGAAATTTCTTCGCGAAACAACCCCATTTACCCAGATCATCTTTACACTGATCATTATACTGATGGGCGGGGTTACCATTTCATTGATTGGATTTTTGGGATGTTGGCTGTGGTTAGGTATTGGTTTTCAGGAACTCTCGGGTTTGCTTGCCAATTTTGGAGATCCAGGTAATCTTGGTTTATTGAAATTTTTCCAAATATTGCAAACGGTAGGAATGTTTGTTTTGCCACCATTGTTAATTGCTTATTCAATGGATGACAAACCATTTCAATTTCTTAAGCTTTCAGTAAAACCCGACTTGAAGATGCTTTTGTTTGTTTGTGCAGTCATCTTATTTAGCGGACCGATGATTGAATGGTTATCCTTGGTTAACCAACAGCTTTCGTTGCCTTCGTGGATGAGTTCACTTGAAAAATGGATGCGTACTTCTGAAGATCAGGCGACTGAAATCACAAAAGCCTTTCTATCCACCAAAAGTATTGGGGGATTACTGGGCAATCTGGTTATTGTTGCAGTATTACCTGCAATAGGCGAGGAGTTGCTCTTTAGGGGATTACTTCAGAAATTGATTCAGAAGATGACAGGAAATAGTCATGCAGCGATCTGGATCACTGCCATACTTTTTAGTGCTCTTCATCTGCAGTTCTTCGGTTTTCTTCCACGCTTGTTGCTTGGGGCGCTATTCGGATACCTGCTTTATTGGACAGGTAATCTCTGGCTTCCCATTATTGCTCATTTTGTCAACAATGCTGCCGGCGTAATCATTTATTTTGTCACAAGAGAAGGGCTTGAACCGGACCAGCCGGATACTCCTATCTTCACCAGTTCGCAATTCTTTTATGCTGTTGTTAGTGTTGTAATAGTTTGGTTTCTGTTGAGATATATTTATTTGAAGCAAGCAGAGAAGGCAGCAAAACATTTAGCTAGTAATAATCTTTCCTGATCATTATCTTTTCAGAATCTTTATTTTTCCCTGAAATCAAGGTAATGATATATACCCCGCTGCTAACATTTGTATTGAGTTCCACTGTCTCAATACCATAGACAGATTTCCTGAGCATAATCTGTCCATACATGTTTGTTACAATTAAATTTCCGTCAGTATTAAACGGAAGATTT
>CAIRSO010000445.1 GCA_903881215.1 uncultured Bacteroidia bacterium | reverse complement strand
TGAATATCCCGATTTCCTCGAAGTTCAGATAAAAGCTTTCAAAGAATTTTTCCAATTGGGAACCTCTCCGGAAGATCGCAAAAACGAAGGTCTCTATAAGGTCTTTCAAGAGAATTTCCCTATATCGGATACAAGAAATAATTTTGTTCTGGAGTTTATTGACTATCAGGTCGATCCTCCGAGATACAGTATTGAAGAGTGTATTGAGCGTGGACTTACATTTAGTGTCCCCTTAAAAGCAAAGCTTAAACTGTTCTGTACCGACCCCGAGCACGAAGATTTCGATACCGTGGTTCAGGATGTCTATCTGGGGACAGTTCCATATATGACTCAAACCGGCTCATTTGTAATAAATGGGGCCGAGCGAGTTGTCGTTTCTCAGCTTCACCGTTCACCGGGAGTATTCTTCGGTCAGAGCGCACATGCCAATGGCACGAAGCTATATTCAGCCCGTGTCATCCCGTTCAAGGGATCATGGATTGAATTTGCCACAGACATCAACAACGTGATGTATGCCTACATCGACCGTAAGAAAAAGTTACCTGTAACGACTCTTTTACGTGCGATTGGATACGAAAGCGATAAAGATATTCTGGAAATATTTGACCTCGCTGATGAGATCAAAATTTCAAAAGCTGCTTTAAAAAAGGTTGTTGGACGAAAACTTGCTGCCCGTGTTTTGAAAACCTGGGTAGAGGATTTTGTGGATGAAGATACCGGCGAGGTTGTCTCCATTGAAAGAAATGAAGTGATTGTCGACCGTGAAGTGGTTATCACCAACGAACATGTAGATGAAATCCTGGAATCAGGCACAAAAACCATTCTTTTGCACAAAGAGGATGCAGTTAACGGTGACTATGCCATCATCTATAATACGTTACAAAAAGATCAGTGTAACTCCGAAAAGGAAGCAGTGCTTTATATTTACCGTCAGCTCAGGAACTCTGAACCGCCGGATGAAGCCACAGCCAGAGATGTGATTGATAAGCTTTTCTTTTCTGAGGTTCGTTATGACCTTGGTGAAGTTGGCCGTTATAGAATCAACAAAAAATTGGGGCTGAATATAGAGATGACTACCCGTGTATTAACAAACCACGATATCATCGAAATCATCAAGTACCTGATTAAACTGGTCAACTCCAAGACCGACGTAGATGACATCGACCACTTGTCCAACAGACGTGTAAGAACAGTTGGCGAGCAGATGTTTACCCAGTTCGCTGTTGGTTTGGCCAGAATGGCCAGAACCATTCGTGAAAGAATGAATGTTCGTGATAATGAGGTGTTTACGCCAATTGATTTGATTAATTCCAAGACTTTGTCCTCTGTAATTAACTCATTCTTTGGTACGAATGCTTTATCTCAATTCATGGATCAGACCAATCCATTGGCAGAAATGACACACAAACGTCGTATGTCTGCTTTAGGGCCCGGCGGTCTTTCACGTGAAAGAGCTGGATTCGAAGTTCGTGACGTGCACTACACTCACTATGGTCGTTTGTGCCCGATTGAAACGCCTGAAGGACCAAACATTGGTTTGATCTCTTCTCTTTGTGTTTTTGCGAAAATCAACAACCTTGGATTTATTTCAACACCTTACCGCAAATCGGATCATGGGAAAGTCAATCTGAACAATGATGATGTTACGTATTATACCGCAGAAGAGGAAGAAGGGAAAATTATAGCTCAGGCCAACGCATTGATTGATGCGGATGGTCGTTTTATCAATCCAAAGGTGAAAGCCCGTCTGGATGCCGATTATCCATTGGCCAACCGCGAAGATGCCGATCTGATGGACGTAGGTCCGAACCAGATTGCTTCGATTGCAGCCTCACTGATCACATTCCTCGAACATGATGATGCGAACCGTGCATTGATGGGATCTAACATGATGCGTCAGGCAGTTCCGCTGATGCGTCCGGAATCTCCCATTGTAGGTACAGGTCTTGAGCGCAATATCGCCAAAGATGCCCGTATCAACATTGTGGCTGAAGGTCCGGGAGTCATTGAATATGTGGATGCCGATAAGATCGTTGTTCGATATGACATGACTGATGAGGAGCGCTATGTCAGTTTCGATTTGGAAACAAAAACATATACGTTACCAAAATACAAGAAAACCAATCAGGGTACTTGCATAGACCTTAAACCAATGGTTAAAAAGGGTATGCGGGTAGATACAGGCGATATAATGACCGAAGGTTATGCGACTGCCGGCGGGGAACTTGCTTTGGGCCGTAACCTGAAGGTGGCTTTCATGCCATGGCAGGGTTACAACTATGAAGATGCCATCGTAATCTCCGAAAGGATTGTGCGCGACGACATTTTTACCTCTATTCACGTGGATGAATATTCACTCGAAGTTCGTGACACCAAGAGGGGATCTGAAGAGTTTACTTCTGATATTCCGAATGTCAGCGAGGAAGCTACCCGCAACCTTGATGAAAACGGATTGATCCGCATTGGCGCTATCGTAAAACCAGGAGATATCCTGATAGGAAAGATTACCCCAAAAGGTGAGTCAGATCCTTCACCGGAAGAAAAGCTGTTACGCGCCATCTTCGGCGACAAGGCAGGTGATGTGAAAGATGCATCTTTAAAGGCATCACCTTCACTTAACGGAGTTGTCATCGACAAGAAACTCTTCTCAAGGGTAGTCAAAGAGAAAAAAGGGAAAGTAGCGACAAAACCGCTACTCGAACAAATTGACCGCGATTTTGAACTTGAAACGAATAAGTTGAGGGATATTCTGGTTGAAAAGCTGTTCAATCTTGTCAATGGAAAAACTTCACAAGGAGTTAAAGATTATTTCAATACAGATTTGATTCCTAAGGGAGTGAAATTTACACAGAAGCAACTTCAGATGATTGATTATCTGAATGTTAATCCTGGTAAGTGGACGACCGACAAGGACAAAAACGACATGATCTATGCGCTTGTGAACAATTTCATCATGAAATACAAAGAGGCAGAGGCAGTTGCGCGTCGCAAGCGTTACAACGTTACCATTGGTGATGAGCTTCCAGCTGGAATTCTTCAGCTTGCAAAAGTTTATATTGCTAAGAAAAGGAAACTTCAGATTGGTGATAAAATGGCCGGACGCCACGGAAACAAAGGTATCGTTTCCCGTATTGTTCGCGACGAAGATATGCCTTTCCTTTCTGACGGTACTCCAGTAGATATCGTTTTGAATCCACTAGGTGTTCCTTCCCGTATGAACCTCGGACAAATCTACGAGACTGTTCTTGGTTGGGCTGGAAAAGAGCTTGGCGTTAAATTTTCTACTCCAATCTTTGATGGTGCAACACTCGATCAGATTACTGAATATACAGAGAAAGCAGGGGTAACACGTTTTGGAAAAACCTGGTTGCATGACGGTGAAACTGGCGAGCAATTTGACCAACCAGCTACAGTTGGTGTGATATACATGCTGAAACTTGGCCACATGGTTGAAGACAAGATGCATGCCCGTTCAATTGGTCCTTATTCGCTGATTACCCAGCAGCCGCTTGGTGGTAAAGCACAGTTCGGCGGACAGAGATTTGGAGAGATGGAGGTTTGGGCACTGGAAGCTTTCGGTGCATCCAATATCTTGCAGGAGATTCTGACCGTGAAATCTGATGACGTGATGGGTCGTGCGAAAGCATATGAAGCCATTGTCAAAGGAGATCCAATGCCTCAGCCAGGTATTCCTGAATCATTGAACGTTCTGTTGCACGAACTCAGAGGACTGGGCTTAAGTGTAAACTTAGAATAATTGGTTTGTCAGCATCCGTAGATTATATCATCGGATGCCGGCTTTTTGTTAATCATTTGGTTATGTTACAAATACTTCCTATAAATTATGGCATTCAGAAGAGATAACAAGGTTAAGAGTAATTTCACCAAGATCAGTATCAGTCTTGCTTCACCTGAAGAAATTCTTGAACGTTCGCATGGTGAAGTCCTGAAACCTGAAACCATCAACTACCGGACCTATAAACCCGAGCGTGATGGCCTTTTTTGCGAAAGAATTTTCGGGCCTGTGAAGGATTACGAGTGTCATTGCGGTAAATACAAGCGTATCCGCTACCGCGGAATCGTTTGCGACCGTTGTGGCGTTGAGGTGACAGAGAAGAAAGTACGCCGCGAAAGAATGGGGCACATTTCTCTGGTTGTGCCAGTTGTGCACATTTGGTACTTCAAGTCTCTGCCCAATAAAATCGGTTACTTGCTAGGCTTGCCAACCAAGAAACTTGATTCGATTATTTATTACGAGCGCTATGTTGTCATCAATGCCGGTATCAAACGAAATGATGGTATCAAATATCTCGACTTTTTAACAGAAGAAGAGTACATCGACATCATCGATTCGCTGCCTAAAGAGAATCAATTGCTTGATGAAGAACATCCTGACAAGTTCATCGCGGACATGGGTGCCGAAGCTTTGTACAAACTGCTTTCCAGGCTTGATCTGGATGAACTTTCTTATGATCTGCGTAACAAAGCAGGCAATGAAGGTTCACAGCAGCGCAAAAGTGAAGCACTGAAGCGCCTTCAAGTGGTTGAGGCCTTCCGTTCATCCAAGGTAAGAAATCAACCTGAGTGGATGATTGTAAAAGTCGTTCCGGTTATTCCACCGGACCTTCGTCCTTTGGTTCCATTGGATGGTGGTCGTTTTGCTACTTCCGACTTGAACGATCTTTACCGCAGGGTAATTATACGTAACAACAGGCTCAAGAGGCTGATCGAGATCAAAGCACCTGAAGTTATTCTCCGCAATGAGAAACGGATGTTGCAGGAAGCTGTCGACTCCTTGTTCGACAACAGCCGCAAATCGAATGCCGTTAAAACAGACAACAACCGTGCACTGAAATCACTTTCGGATTCTCTGAAAGGGAAGCAGGGTCGTTTCCGTCAGAACCTCTTAGGTAAACGTGTTGACTATTCAGCCCGTTCGGTAATCGTCGTTGGTCCAAACCTTAAAATTCATGAGTGCGGTATTCCAAAAGAAATGGCCGCAGAACTATACAAGCCGTTCGTCATCCGTAAACTGATTGAGCGCGGAATTGTCAAAACAGTAAAATCGGCTAAGAAAATCGTCGACCGCAAGGATCCTGTAGTTTGGGATATTCTGGAGAATGTAATGAAAGGTCATCCTGTTCTTTTGAACCGTGCGCCTACTTTGCACAGACTTTCCATTCAGGCATTCCAGCCCGTTTTAGTTGAAGGGAAAGCCATTCGCCTGCACCCGCTGGTTTGTACAGGTTTCAACGCTGACTTCGACGGAGACCAGATGGCCGTTCACCTTCCGCTTGGCAATGCTGCCATCCTGGAGGCACAGCTGTTGATGCTTTCTTCGCACAACCTCCTGAACCCTGCCAATGGAGCGCCAATCACTGTTCCATCTCAGGACATGGTTCTTGGTCTTTATTACATGACCAAACACCGCAAAGGAGCCAAAGGTGAAGGCTTATCATTCTATTCACCCGAAGAGGCCATCATCGCTTACAACGAAGGCATTGTTGACATGCACACCATCGTCAACTGTAAAGTGATGGACCTGGATGAAACCGGCGAATCAAAACTTACAACCGTAGAAACAACTGTTGGACGTATTCTCTTCAATGAATTTGTACCCAAGGAAGCAGGTTATCTCAATAAACTGATGACCAAGAAAGCCTTGCGTGATATCATTGCTGATATTCTGAAAAGGACCAACAACGCTATTACAGCACAGTTCCTGGATGATATCAAAGATTTGGGATACAAGATGGCTTACCGCGGTGGACTTTCTTTCAACCTGGATGACGTTATTATCCCTGAAGGTAAGACTGAAATGGTAGACGAAGGTTATGCCGGTGTTGAAGAAATTTCGAACAACTACAACATGGGTTTCATCACCAACAACGAAAGGTACAATGGTGTCATCGATATTTGGACACACGTTAATGCCAAGTTGACGCAGAGTGTGATGAAGACCATCAGTACTGATAAACAAGGATTCAACTCCATATACATGATGTTGGATTCAGGTGCCCGTGGTTCCAAAGAGCAAATTCGCCAGTTGTGCGGAATGCGTGGATTGATGGCTAAACCCCAGAAATCAGGATCTACAGGATCCCAGATTATTGAAAATCCGATTTTGGCCAATTTTAAAGAAGGTCTGTCGGTATTGGAATATTTTATCTCTACCCACGGTGCTCGTAAAGGTTTGGCCGATACGGCGCTAAAGACAGCGGATGCTGGTTACCTGACCCGTCGTTTGGTCGACGTGGCACAGGATGTGATCATCAACGAACCCGATTGTGGAACGTTGCGTGGTCTGATTGCCTCTGCCTTGAAAAATAATGAAGAGGTAGTAGCATCATTGTCTGAAAGAATTCTCGGTCGTACAACTGTCCACGATATTTATCATCCTATGACAGGGAAACTGATCGTTCATTCAGGTGAACAGATTACCGAAGAGATAGCCGCAGTCATTGAAGACTCCCCAATTGAAAGAGTCGAAATTCGTTCTGTGCTTACTTGTGAAGCGGAGAATGGTGTTTGCGGAAAATGTTACGGACGTAATCTCGCAACCGGTAAAATGGTACAGATGGGTGAAGCTGTTGGCGTTATTGCTGCACAGTCCATCGGTGAGCCTGGAACACAGCTGACGCTTCGTACTTTCCACGTTGGGGGTATCGCAGGTAACGTATCAACCCAATCTACCGTGATTTCTCGTTACGATGGTATCGCAGAGATTGAGGAATTACGTACAGTTGAATGGACCGACGAAAAGGGCGAGAAAGTTGATATTGTTGTAAGCCGTTTGGCTGAATTGAAGATTCTGGATAAAAATACCGGAATCCCACTCTCTACACATTCGATGCCTTACGGATCTAAGCTATTTATACAAAACGGATCTGAGATTAAGAAGGATTCAGTTGTTTGCGAATGGGATCCTTACAACGGGGTTATCATCACTGAGTTTAACGGAAAGGTTAACTTCCAGGACTTTATCGATGGTACAACCTACCGTGAGGAGTCTGATGAACAAACCGGCTACCGTGAAAAGGTGGTTATTGAGACCAGAGATAAAACAAAGAACCCAACTTTGCGCATTCTTGACGAAAATGGTGATGACATCAGACTATACAACCTTCCGGTTGGTGGTCACATCAGTGTGGACGAAGGACAAGTAGTTAAAGCAGGGGATGTTTTGGTTAAGATTCCAAGAGCTTCCGGAAAAGCCGGTGATATCACCGGTGGACTTCCAAGGGTGACTGAACTCTTCGAAGCACGTAATCCATCGAATCCTGCTGTTGTTTCAGAGATCGATGGTGAAGTTTCGCTGGGCAAAATCAAACGTGGTAACCGCGAGATCACCATTACCTCCAGAACCGGAGAGCAAAAGAAATACCTCGTACCGCTTTCCCGCCAGATTCTGGTTCAGGAAAACGACTATGTACGTGCTGGTATTCCATTATCTGATGGAGCAACTACACCATCTGATATCCTTGCCATCAAAGGCCCGACCAAAGTTCAGGAATATATCGTGAACGAGGTGCAGGACGTTTATCGTATGCAAGGGGTGAAGATCAACGACAAGCATTTTGAGGTGATTGTTCGCCAGATGATGCGAAAAGTTGAAATCGTAGACCAGGGAGACACCCGCTTCCTTGAGAAGCAGATTGTTGATAAGATGGAGTTCAATACTGAGAATGACTGGGTATTCGGTAAGAAGATCGTTACTGAACCTGGAGACTCTGAAAACTTAAAGGCCGGACAAATCATAACTGCCCGCCGGTTAAGAGATGAGAATTCAATGTTGAAACGTCGCGACAAGAAGGTTGTTGAAGCGAGGGATGCAGTTCCTGCAACTTCAAGCCAGGTACTCCAGGGAATTACCAGGGCATCGCTTCAAACGAAGTCATGGATGTCGGCTGCTTCTTTCCAGGAAACTACAAAGGTATTGAACGAGGCCGCTATCAATGGCAAGGTTGACCACTTGGAGGGCTTGAAAGAGAACGTTATTTGCGGACATTTGATCCCTGCCGGTACCGGTAACCCAATGTTCAGAAATATCGTAGTCGGCTCAAAAGACGAATATGATCGTTTGATCGACCATAAGAAATACGAAACAGTAGAAGAAGAGGAATAATCTCAAAAGGATCAAAATGCAGGACGACAATCAGAATCAGCTTAACATTGAACTGAGCGAAGAGGTGGCACAGGGAACTTATTCCAATCTGGCTATTATCACTCATTCTCCTTCAGAATTTGTCGTGGATTTTGTCAGGGTGGTGCCAGGCGTGCCGAAAGCCCAGGTAAAATCAAGAATCATTTTGACACCTGATCATGCCAAAAGGTTGATGAAAGCTTTGCAGGAAAACCTGCAAAAATATGAAGCAATTTATGGCCCAATTATGATTCAGGGAGGTTTTGACCCCATAAATTCTACGCCTTTTGGTCCGCCGAAAGGACAAGCTTAAAAAAATCCCCTTCGAGTTTTCGGAGGGGATTTTTTTTCGGAGAACTTTTCCAAAGTTGGATCCATCGCTGATAACTTTTCCAAAGTTGTATCTATTGTTCGTTCCCTCATCAAAGGTCTCAACTTTGGAAAAGTTGTTGATGATCGATGCTGCCTCATAAATCACCGAAACTTTATTTGTAGAGATTACATCAATTCCTGCCCTGATCGCCTTGGCGTAGGATTCGACTTTTTGATCCTTCCCGAATCCATCCGAGAAGATTTTCACTCCTTTTGAGTGGGCTTTGTCTATGAGCTCTTTCGAAATATCTTCCCAGTTGACATCAAGGGCATAAGGATGATAGTTGTCTATCATCCGGTCAAGATCTTTAGGACCATGTAATCCGGGTAACATCCTGGTATTTGGAGCTATCGCATGTATCTGGCCTATTTGCTGTTCATTAACATAGAAAACGGATCCATCCAATAGCTTGTATTTATTCAACGTATCAATTAGTACCTCAACATTGATATCCTTGCAGTCGACGTAGAAATAAGTTTTGTGAATAGAGTTCTCATTGTGCTCATTGAGAAGTTTACATGCTTCTTCCAACGTTGGTATTTTCTCAGATACAAAGAATGGATCAAACCATGATCCGGCTGAGAGGACACGTGTTTCATCGAAATTAAGCTCTTTCAATGGACCCTTTCCATTGGTGGTCCGGTTCAGGTTCCCATCATGCAAAATAACTGATTTGCCATCCTTGGTTTGGCGGACATCCATTTCAATGTAATCAACTTGAAGATCCAGGGCTATTTGCATGGCTGCCAGAGTGTTCTCCGGTGCAAATTCATTTGCTGCACGATGTGTAGCGACACCAACGACCGGGGTGTTTGCCGAATGAAAGACAGCCATTTCAGACTTTGTTTTGCTATATTCAGGTTTGGAAGAAAGGTAAGCCGCAAGCTTTTGTGGTAACTTTGATTCAGAGATACTACTCAAACAGAAGGAGCTTCCCACAAGGAAAACAGTGACGATAATTATTGCGAATATATTCTTCATTGAGTAGTAGTTGAATAATGTACATTGAATTGTTGAAATTTGAAAATATATTTTACTGATATCATGAACGATGCGTTCCTTACTTTAACCTTTTGCCTTTAACCTTTCGCCTTCGTTAGTTGATATACATCGTCTTAAAGTCACTGGGAGTCATATTTGTTCCGGTCTTGAATTGCCTGTTGAAGTTAGAAATATTGTTAAATCCGGATTCAGTACATATTTGTGAAATAGGAATCCTGTTTTCAATCAGCAATTTTTTTGCATGACAGACCCTTAATTCGTTAAGGAAAGTCATGAAAGTCTTTTTTGTGCTTTTCTTGAAATATTTACAGAAAGCATGAGGCGTCATGTTGGCGATTTGGGCAACATCTTCAATTTGGAGTGGATAATGGAAGTTTTTAATCACATAATGGTGTACTTTCTGAAGTCTTATAAAGGATGGACTGTTCGCATCTAAAAAAGGTGTTCCGGTCGCAAACTCTTCTGTTAGCAATTTTCTGGATCCCAGTTTTGTCATTTCAGCTAGAATTTCTAGCAATAGAATGATTCTGAGTGGTCCTCTGGCTCTTGTAAGGTCATCCATCATTTGAGGTATCATGCTATGTATTGCATTGGGGAACACTAGCCCTGCCTGAGATCTATTTAGAATTTCCCTGATAGGAATCATCTCTTGCAAGCTAAAAAAATCCTTGCCAAGAAACTCCTCTGAGAACATCACAACGACAGCCTTTGATTGCATCAAATCTGATTGATCATGAATATCATCATTTTTCCAATAATGTGGGATGTTCGGTCCAAGAAAGATAAGGTCGCCATCCTGAAAATTTTCTATGGTATCGCCTACAAATCTTTTGCCTTTACTTTCGATCACATACTTTAATTCAAATTCGGGATGAAAGTGATATTCTGAGTGAAACCTAGGTAAAATTAACCTTGTTGCTACGAAGGACGAACCTTCGCTGAGAAGTATTTTTTGATAAGTTGCCTTCATATTTGGTATATTATTGCTTAATAGTATGTAGTTTGAGCCAATATATTGACAAAATTATATTAATTTATGATAATTGGTTATTAAAATTGAACTGATTTTAAAATTAAGTTTGTACTGGTAGGAGTTAAGAATATA
>CAIRSO010000444.1 GCA_903881215.1 uncultured Bacteroidia bacterium | reverse complement strand
TGAATTTTTAAATCTGAGAAAATTCATGAATTTTCTCTACATTATATTGGTAATAAAATCATCAAACAAAAACTCCGTATCCACCGGACCGGAGGATGCCTCCGGGTGAAATTGTGTAGAGAAGAAGGGTTTGGTTTTGTGCCGGATCCCTTCGTTGGTATTGTCGTTCACATTGTAGAAGAGTGTCTCCCAATCAGCCGGAAGTGAACTCTGGTCAATGGCGTAACCATGGTTTTGCGAAGTTATGAAGCATCTGTTGGTGCCGGACAATAAGACAGGCTGGTTGTGACTTCTGTGACCGTACTTTAATTTGTACGTTTTACAACCTGCTGCCAGGCCCAATAGCTGGTTGCCGAGGCAGATTCCCATGATGGGCTTATCCTGACTGATGGCAGTCTTTATGTGCTTTACTGTGATGTCGCACATGGTTGGATCACCCGGTCCATTGGTAAGAAACAACCCATCGTATTTCATGGTAGTAAAATCGAAGTCCCAGGGTACGCGAACTACTTTGACCCCTCTTTTGATAAGGCAGCGGATGATGTTGTTTTTTACACCGCAATCCACCAAAACCACAGTTTTATCTCCATCTCCATACGTTTCAACAGTATTTGAACTGGCTTTGGCAACGAGGTTCATCAAGTTTGGATCATCCATTTCAATTGGTTCAGATTCAAATTCAATTTTGCCAAGCATCGAACCTTTTTCCCGAAGTATTTTAGTCAGTGCGCGGGTGTCAATACCATAGATTCCCGGTATTTGTTGCGATTTCATCCAGTCGGCCAGACTGCATTGTGCATTCCAATGACTGTATCCGAAAGAATAATTGTCGACCACCAATCCGGTAATATGAATTTTATCTGATTCAAAATGTCGGTGAAGCCCATTCTCTTTCTTGTCTGCCGGAACTCCGTAATTGCCGATCATCGGATAGGTAGAAACCAGTATTTGCCCGGTGTAGGATGGATCTGTCAAACTTTCGGGGTAACCTGTCATGGCCGTATAAAAAACCACCTCTCCGGAGACTGATTTTTCGTAACCGAACGATTTTCCTTCAAATGTTGTACCATCTTCAAGTACCAACTTAACTTTTCGCATAACTTGTAATTTCTGTTTGCTTCAAATTATTATTACACAGAGTTACACAGAGGAATCTCTGAGTTGCACAGAGAAGAAATAGATTTTTCTCTGTGTGACTCTGTGCTGCTCCTGGGGTTCCTCTGTTTGATAATTTCAGGCTTGGCTTTTAACAGGAGATATTTTCTTCTATTTATTTCCACCCTTAATTAAAGAAAAAATGCGTTTTCACTACTTTTTAATCAGCAGTAAAAACGCATTTTTTGCGTTAACAAGATCGATATTCCCGGATGATGTCGCACGTTGACAAAAATAGGTAAATCTTCTGATTGCACCAAAAAATACAATCAAATTTATAAATATTCACAAATATTTAACATTCACCAAAAAAGCACCTAAAAATTATATAAATATACAAAATATGAATATATTTGCATTTTAATACGAATAAATATACAAATTCATATTTGTTTTGAAAAATAGAGATGAACGTTATGAACTGATTAAAAAAATCATTTCCAGCGAAGTAATCAGCAACCAGGATGACCTTCAACTAAGACTGTTGTCTATGGGATTAGAGGTAACTCAGGCTACATTGTCACGCGACCTAAAAGCAATGCAGGTCATGAAAGTCAGCGATGCCAAAGTGGGTTATGCCTATCGATTGCCTTCAGGTAGCATATTAAATTCAGGCAACATGGAAGGCGCCCCTTCAAGGCTGAACTTTTTGGCTGATGGAGTGCTAGGGATAGAGTTTTCCGGCAACCTGGGAGTGATAAAAACATTGCCGGGATTTGCTTCAAGCACTGCCCTGGCCATTGATGAGGCGGGATGCAGTGAAATTCTTGGAACTATAGCTGGTGATGACACTATTCTACTAATAATACGTGAAGGTATTGGCCGGAGTGATG
>CAIRSO010000443.1 GCA_903881215.1 uncultured Bacteroidia bacterium | reverse complement strand
TCCTGCAGGCGGCGGACTTACCAAAACAAATATGGATGCATACGTAGGAGTTGATGTTAGTATGGATTATGCAGCTATGAGCGTAGAGCATTTAAACAAGAAATTCTCATTACTCAATAAGCGTTATTTGACTGAAGTTGCAAGTGATCCACGAATTTTACTGAGTTTTGCAGAGCAACAATTGATTTTGGCTGAAGCAAGAGTTTTGGGTTGGATTTCAACAAGTACTGCCAAAGCTTATTATGAAGATGGTGTAAAAGCAGCACTAAATACCATAATGGTTTCGCCTAAAGGCTCTACTTATGCAGCTAGAGTTATAGATGCCGCTTACATAAATGGATATTTTACAGGCAATGCTGCGTTCAAAGTCAATGTAGATGCTCAATTGAAACAAATATGGATGCAACGTTACTTCCTAAACTTCATGCAAGATTCGGAAATGAGCTTTTTTGAATATCGCCGTACTGGTTTTCCTAATTTCCCGATTAATCCAACTACTAGTATGAATCAAGCAAATGTAAATGCTATTCCAATGCGTTGGTTATACCCAAGTTCTGAAACAAGTACTAATATCGACAACTTAAAGGCAGCATTAGATGCTCAATACGGAGGGTACGATGAAGTGAATAAAGTAATGTGGTTACTAAAATAAACCCCAAGCCTTTATTACTGAAATGAAAAGGTAAGAAAAAAAACAATCTTAAATAGTATATTAAAATTTTAAAACAAAAAAAATGAGTATTATGAAAACAAAACGATTACTATTTTTTGTGCTTATTGCACTATTTACAAGTGTTATTGTCAGCGCTGCTGTTCCAGTTCGAAAAGGATTATGGAAATTTGATAATCCAACTGATATGCTTAAAGCTACTATTGGAACTGCACTTGACACTACTGGTACTGAACATTTTTCGGCAGCAGGACCTTATGATGGCAACCTAGCAATTGCTGATCCGCGGTGGAAATCATTAATTATGGCACATGGTTTAGCCGCAAACGGTGGCGGTACTCGTTTGAATGAATATACCATGCAATGGGATGTTATGGTTCCTGACCTCACTAATTGGCATGCATTAATTCAGACTGGACTTTCAAACGAAGGCGATGGGGATCTTTTTATTAAAAACACAAGTGGACTTCTTGGCCTCTCAGCTTTAAAATGGAGTACTAATACTATAGCTCCAAATACTTGGTACAGAATTGTACAAACTGTAAAATGCGGGTCATTTGCAAAAGTTTACGTTGATGGCGTATTGTGGATTGAAGGCAATGTTCCAGCAGTTGATAGTCGTTTTAGTTTAAATACCGAACCTCGTGTTTTTGGAGATGATGATGGAGAAGATGATTTGATTTATTGTGCTGAGTTAGGGCTTTGGGATGTGGCTTTAACAGATGCCGAAGTGGCTGAGTTAGGAAATGCGACTACACCGTCGTTTCCTGCAAAAAAAGGTCATTGGTTGTTTGATGATGCAGCAGATATGATGAAAGCAACTGTTGGAAATCCGCTAACTCCTACAACTGTTGGCGCAAACACTTCTATAGCAGGCCCAGCCTCAGGAAATCTAGCAATATCTGATCCTAAAGGCCCGGCATTAGTAATGGATCATGCCATAGCTGCTAATGGTGGAGGTGCTTTGGTTAATGAGTATTCATTGCTAATTGATTTCTCTGTTCCTGGACCAATTCCGTCATACGTCACATTTATACAAAACGGACCACTCAATGATGGAGATGGCGACTTATTTATAAAAGGAAGTACCAAACAAATTGGACTTGGCGTTCTTGGTTGGAGTACTAGCACTGTAGTAGCCGATAAATGGTACAGAATGGTTATTTCTGCCAAATGTGGCGATTTTTATAGAGTGTATATTGATGGTGTTTTGTATCTGGAGAAATTAGGAATTGCTGTTGATAGTAGACATGCATTGAAGGCATTGCCAAATATTTTTGGAGATGATGATGGTGATGATGGATTAATTAATTGTGCCGAATTGGCTATTTGGGATGTAGCTTTAACTGCTGATCAGGC
This sequence comes from uncultured Bacteroidia bacterium, assembly GCA_903881215.1. Taxonomy (GTDB): domain Bacteria; phylum Bacteroidota; class Bacteroidia; order Bacteroidales; family Prolixibacteraceae; genus CAINVV01. Next base: position 445 of record CAIRSO010000443.1, on the reverse strand, counting down.
TTTAGAACTAGGTGCTGTAACTACCGATTTAACTGGACTCCAAAACTTAAGTATGGCAAAAAATGCCGATTTAGGTAAGAATTACCCAAATCCGTTTTCAAATGTTACAACTTTTCCTTATCAGGTACAACAAAATGGAAACGTGAGCTTCCGTATTCTTGATTTATCTGGAAAAGAAGTTCAGACCATTCATGTAGGGTCAAAATCAGCAGGAAATTATAAATTGAATATTTCTTCTGAAAATTTGACAAATGGTATGTATTATGTACAAATGATTTCAAATAAAACCACCAGCACTCAAAAAATGGTGGTGATTAAGTAAATGGTTAATTTTCTTATATAAAAGAGGATGCCTTGATATAGGCATCCTCTTTTATTAAATATCCTTTTTTCAATATAAATTGCTGATATTCAAGCTTTTTTCAACATCCTTAATCGCCATGCG
>CAIRSO010000442.1 GCA_903881215.1 uncultured Bacteroidia bacterium | reverse complement strand
GGTTGTCCATCCCGAAAATTCAAAACCCGGAAATGTACATTACACAGACAAAGGTTACGAATTATTGGCGGCTCCAATCATAAAAACTATTTCTGCAATGCTGAAAAAATAATACTACGGTATCCAATGAAGACTTTTAAATTTTTCCTGTTGCTGTTAATTGCCTTTAGCACATTAAGTTCCAAGGGACAAACAGTCAAAAGAATTTTTGCTGATGCAGAAAAGCAAACCTCCTTCATGCTTGACCAGGTTCCTTTGGCCAAAGCCGAATGGTTGAAGGATACAAAAAACGCCAAAAAGCCAAATGTTGTTTCACCCAGAAGCCTTTCTCCGGAAGGAAAATTGAACCTCGTTGCCTCCAAAGACTGGACCAGTGGTTTCTTTCCGGGAGTACTTTGGTTGCTTTATGACTTTACCGGTAACAAGAAATGGGAAACACAGGCTCGTGAATTTACAGCCAACATTGAGAATGAAAAAATGAATGCTGGAACCCACGACATGGGCTTCAAAATCTACAATTCCTTTGGTCAGGGGTATCGTATAACGAATGATCCCAGCTACAAGGAAGTTATAATCCAGGGAGCCAAAACCCTTTCAAAACGCTTCAATCCAATCGTTGGTTGCATCAGATCGTGGGACCATAGCCGCGACAAATGGGGATTCCCTGTCATCATCGATAACATGTTAAATTTGGAACTTTTGTTCGCAGTTACCAGGATGACTGGTGACTCATCTTTCTATAAAATTGCAGTAAGCCATGCCAATACGACACTGAAAAACCACTTCAGGTCTGATTTTAGTTCCTATCATGTTGTTGATTATGATACGATCACAGGCAAGGTAGAAAAGAAAAATACCCACCAGGGTTTCAGTCATGAATCTTCCTGGGCACGCGGACAAGCATGGGGACTATACGGATACACCATGTGCTACCGGGAAACCAAAGATCCAAAATACTTGCTTCAGGCAGAAAATATTGCCTCCTTCCTGCTTAATCACCCCAATTTGCCAAAAGATCTGGTCCCCTACTGGGATTTTGATGCCCCTAATATTCCAAATGAACCTCGCGATGCTTCCGCCGGTGCAGTTATTTGCTCAGCACTATTTGAACTAAGTACCTTTAGTAAAAACGGAATAGATTACAGAAAAAAGGCCAATCAGATCCTTGCGAATCTGACCAATGATTACCGATCTGCAATTGGTGCGAACAAAGGATTCCTTTTGCTTCACAGTACTGGTACAAAACCAACAAATATTGAAGTAGATGTTCCAATAATTTATGCTGATTATTATTACCTTGAAGCACTGATCAGATCCCAAAAACTAAGAAAATAATTTATCGATGAAAAACCTTTCAAAATCCAATCGCAGGGACTTTATTGTCAAATCCAGCCTCTCAGCAGGTGCAATTGCATTAGGGGCAAATACTTCTGGCTCTGAAAATCTAAGTAGAAAAATTGGCCCAAACGACAAGATCCGCATGGGATTTATCGGAATAGGAAACAGGGGTTCTCAGCTCTTGGAACTCTTCATGAAAAACCAGGATGTCGAAATAGTCGCCCTGTGCGATATATATGAACCCTATTTGCTTCGTGACAGAAGCAAGGTAGACCCGCGCTATCTGGCAACCATGGCAGGACAGGTTCCAGCCATGGGTGAAAAATTTCCAACAAAACCAACACTTTACAACGATTACAGAAAGCTTCTGGAAGATAAAAACGTTGATGCCGTGTGCATCGCTACTCCTGACCATTGGCATGCCATTCAAATGATTGATGCAGTCAAAGCCGGGAAAGATGTCTATGTAGAAAAGCCCTTGACCCAGACAATTAAAGAAGGCAGAACCATGGTAAATATCTGGAAAGCCAGCGACCGCGTTGTCGCTGTTGGACTCAACCGCAGGGGCAATGATGTGTACCAAAAGTTGGCCAAAGAAATTCCAGCCGGAAAAATTGGACAAGTCACATCTGCCAGAGCCGCACGGGTAAGCAACTTGTTCCCCGATGGCATTGGAAAACTGAAAGCTGAAGAGCCACCCAAAGATTTCAACTGGGATATGTGGCTCGGACCCAGAGCATACCGGCCATACCAATACAACATTGCCCCCTATATGTTCAGGTGGTGGGGCCATTATTCCAGCCAGATGGGCAATTGGGGCGTTCACTACATGGATGCCATGCGCTGGATGATGGGTGAAGTTGCACCCGTGGCTATCACCGCCCATGGCGGAAAATTCGTACTCGATCACGACGGTGATATCCCGGATACGATGCAGGTAACCTATGAATTTGCCTCCAAAAAGATCATCTCCTTCAGCATTTTTGAGGCCAGCGGAGGCGAAATACTTCCATACGGGGAAATTGAACTCCGCGGGACCAAAGGAAATATCTATGCCAGCCAGGATGGATACAAAGTTGTGCCTTCTAAAAAAGGACAGTTCCAAAACTGGAAAGAGAAAGAGTTGGTTAAGGCAGAAGAATATAGCATCCCCTCGCAGAATCTGAATGATGGCAGCAGCTCATTTGCAACTTTCAATGTAATTCGCAACTTCCTGGATTGTATCAAGACACGCGAAAAGCCACTCTGTACATTGGAAGACGGTCACCGGTCGACTAGCTTTGCACACCTTGCAAATATTGCCCTTGCAACACAAAAACGGCTGCAGTGGGATCCTGACAAAGAGCTGTTCACCAATTCAGATGAGGCCAATAAGTTGTTGCATTATGAATACCGTAAACCTTGGAAATTATAAACCATGCAACGAAGAAATTTTATCCAAACTACCGGACTTTCTGCGGCAGGTATCACCTTAGCAGGAAGCGGAATGGCCAATACACCTAATGCGCCAAAAGCCATGAAAAGGCCAGTATGTGCGTTTACAAAATGTTTGCAATTCCTGACTTTCGACCAAATCGCGGAGGTTTTGGCAAGCAACGGATTTGATGGGGCTGATATTACTCTCCGGCCCGGCGGACAGATAGAGCCGGAAAATGCAAAAGCGGAGTTGCCTAAAGCAGTGAAAGCGCTTCAGAAATCAGGCATTGCAATGCCACTCATGGTCACAGCAGTGACAGATACGGATAATCCGGTTGATGTCACCTTACTTCAGGTGGCAGCCGATTCAGGAGTCAAACATTACCGTATGGGTTGGTTGGCATATGATTTTACCAAAACAATCCAGCAAAATCTTGACATCTTCAAAGGAAAATTTGAAAGGCTGGCCAAGCTGAACGAAAAACTGGGTATTCACGGTGGATACCAGAACCACTCCGGCTTACATGTGGGTGCACCGGTTTGGGATTTATACGATTTAGTGAAAGATGTGAATCCTAAATATCTTGGAGTACAATACGATATTCGTCACGCCGTAACAGAAGGCGGATATAGCTGGTTACTGGGCATGAAAAGGGTTGAGCCCTGGATCAGGGCAATTTGTATCAAGGATTTTGTATGGGGCAAGGATGCCAAAGGAGCCTGGAAACACCAGAATGTTCTGTTGGGCGAAGGAATGGTCAATTTCGATCAGTTTCTAAAGGAATATGCCACTCTTAAGGTTGAAGCTCCCATCAGTATCCATTTCGAATATGACCTGGGTGGTGCCGAAACTGGTAAAAAGACCACAACCATGGATCCGGAGAAGATTTACGGAATGATGAAAAAAGACCTCGACTGGCTTCGTGCAAGTATGAAGAAAAATCAAATTGAGCCATAATAAAAAATGACGCAGAGAAAAAAGGAGGAGCACAGAGACACACAGAGGTCAAGAAATGTCTTTTTTACTCTGTGTAACTCTGTGGCTTCTCTGTGTGACTCTGTGTCATAATTCTTTAATATCTAGTCAAGTGAAAAACAAAGCCACCAGAAGAGAATTTATTAAAACTACCGGGATTGCTGGAGTTGCCACTATCGCCGGTGCCAATATTTCAATTGCTTCACCTTCTCAAATATTACCGAAACCAATCACAATTGCTGAAGTCAACTCGAATTTCGAAAGAGAGCCACTGATTCGTCCATTTGGATTTAAAGGTGGCTATATGACCGAAATCTGGCAAACAGTCAACTACCTGAAAAGCTCTTCGGGAGAGCATCAAATTGGACTCTGTACCCAGAACGTTCTGTGGTCGGATGCAAAGGTCTTCGCTTCACACTCCGAAAGTGGTGGCAATGCACTCATGTTCGCTTTGACAGAACGGGCACTGCAAATCATGAAAGGCCAAAGTTTCACAACTCCTGTTGATTTGCTGGATAATATCTTGCCTGAAGTGTATGCCTACGGCCAGAAAATTACTTCCAATCCGCATTTGCGCAAAACTTTCGCCTTGAACGCCCTTGTCGGTACAGATAATGCGGCCTGGCTATTGTATGCCAAAGAAAACGGGTTTAAAACCTTTGACGAAATGATTCCAAAGGCATACAGACTAGCCCTTTCCAACCACCATTCCAAGGCTGCAGCCATTCCTCTGATGGCCTACAGCATCCCGATCAACGAAATCCAGGCGGCTGTCGAGCAGGGATATTTCTTCATGAAAATAAAGATTGGTCAGCCGGGAACCCAGGAAGAGATGCTCGAAAAAGACAAGGCACGCTTATCCGCGATCCATCAGGCAATCGGCAATGTTCGCACTCCCCATACTAAAGACGGAAAACTACCCTATTATTTCGATGCCAACGGGCGTTATGAGAAAAAGGAGACCCTCCTAAGGCTGATCGACCATGCGAAGAAAATCGGAGCTTTTGACCAGATAGCTATTATCGAAGAACCTTTTGCAGAAGAGCTGGAATTCAGTGTTTCTGATATCCCAGTGCGGCTGGCTGCTGATGAAAGTGCCCATACAGATGTGGATGCCATCAAAAGAATTGAGATGGGTTACAAGGCTATTGCTTTGAAAGCCATTGCCAAAACACTCAGCATGACCATGAAAATTGCCCAGGTGGCACACGAGCGAAACATTCCATGCTTCTGTGCTGATCTGACCATTAATCCAATTTTGGTCGAATGGAATAAAAACGTAGCCGGAAGGCTTAACTCCTTTCCTGGTATGGGAAATCTTGGTCTGATTGAGAGCAACGGTCACCAGAATTACAAGAACTGGGAGACAATGATGAGCTATCATCCCCGAAAGGATGGAGCCTGGGTTAGAGCAACAAAAGGTGTTTATGAACTTAATGAAGAATTTTACCGTACCGGTGGAGGTATATTTGACCCAATGCCGCATTACGAAGAAATGTTTGCTGTAAAAAAATGATGAATGATGGATGATGAATGATGAATGTAAAAACCAAGATTAGTAACACAATTGTCCATTCAAAATACATCATCCATCACTCATCATCCATCATCCATCATCCATCATCCATCATCCATCATTCATCATTCATCATTCATCATTCATCATCCATCATCCATCATCCATCATTCATCATCCATCATTCATCATTCATCATTCATCATCCATCATTCATCATTTTTTACCATGCTTTTTAACATCGAAGGAAAGAAAATCCTCATCACAGGTTCGACCAGCGGTTTAGGTTTGGTTCTCGCCGAAGGGCTGGCCCGAGAAGGTGCCTCTGTTATTTTAAATGGTCGTAACCCGGAAAAAGTGGAGGAAGTTGTACAATCGTTTTTGAAACTTGGATTGAAAGCCAGTGGGTATGCTTTTGATATTTCAAAGGCAGATGAAGTTGAAAGACAGATGACTGCCATCGAAAAAGATCACGGGCTGATTGATGTATTGGTTAACAATGCCGGTATTCAGCAACGCGGACCACTTGAAGAATTCAAACTGGAGGACTGGAACAAAGTCCTAAATACGAATCTAACGGGCGCATTTATCGTTACAAATCTGATAATCAAAGGAATGATTCAGCGCCAAAAGGGCAAGATCATCAATATTTGTTCTTTACAAAGCGAATTGGCACGCCCAAGTATAGCACCTTACGCAACCTCAAAGGCCGGATTGAATATGCTCACCAAGGCTATGGCTGCAGAATGGGCAAAATACAATATTCAGATTAACGCAATAGGGCCGGGCTATTTTAAAACCGATTTGACCAAAGCGCTATGGGAAAACAAGGAATTTGATTCGTGGCTTTGTAACCGTACACCTGCCCATCGTTGGGGAAATCCTGAGGAGCTGTTGGGTGCACTTATTTTCCTGGCCTCAGATGCCAGTTCCTATGTTAATGGGCAGCTTATTTATGTGGATGGCGGAATGACAGCCTGTGTTTGATGGAAAGGATAAATATGTAACAATCTTAGGTTTCCGCGTAGCGGATAAAGTATTGTAGGATAAATGTGTAACAATCTTAGGTTTCCGCGTAGCGGATAAAGTATTGTAGGATAAATATGTAACAATCTTAGGTTTCCGCGTAGCGGATAAAGTATTGTAGGATAAATGTGTAACAATCTTAGGTTTCCGCGTAGCGGATAAAGTATTGTAGGATAAATGTGTAACAATCTTAGGTTTCCGCGTAGCGGATAAAGTATTTTTTGGACAACAATTAATAAAATAAATTTTATCACTGATATACAATGGCTCAATCAAAACTAAACTGGAAATTTAAAAGTCCCGCTTCCCCGGGTTTGCATGCTGTGGTATCTCCTGAAAACTCCAGCTGTCGAACAACATGGGGATTCAGGCTAAATCTCGAAAAAGGAATCGAATTCAGATTATCCGATGAAAAGCTTGAATTAAACGGTGCACTTATCTCCGGGAAAGCTCAGATTACCTTTGAAAGCTTTGAATACACTCTTGAAGAGCGGGATTCTTTTTACCTTCCTTCAATGAGTACGCTTGTCATCAAAGCTCAGACAAACCTCGTCATCTTCCTTGGAGGTGCTCCCTGCGAGGGAAAAGGTTCATTCTTTGTCCGAAAATATGACCTGACTTTACCCTTGGGAAGCATCCATCAGATTCATGGCAAACCCCCGTATCAACGCGAAGTATTTATGACGATAACTCAGGAAGATCCCGGTTCCAGGCTAATTTGCGGAATAACAGAAGGTGAACCAGGAGCCTGGACCAGCTGGCCTCCGCATCAGCATTCCAAAGACTTAGAGGAAATTTACTGCTATTTTGACATTCCAAAACCAAAATTTGCGCTACATCTCTCATCCCGAATTCCAGGCGAGATTGAAGAAGTGTACGCCGTCTCGACGGGCGATTTCGTGATCGTACCCGAGGGATACCACCCTACCGTCGGAATGCCGGGCGTTAAAAGTTGCTATTTTTGGATCATGGCTGCCCACTCCGAAAAAAGCAGACGGTACGATCTGGCCATAAATGATCCCTATTTTGATTTGTAGTTCAAAGAGATAAGTTCATCAATATTCTAAATCGAAACCAAAGCCCATAAACAATTTAAAACGAAAAATATTAACTATGGGAAAAGAAGAAGCAGGGTGTACTACAGAGAATAAAAAATATTCCTGCCTCTGTGAAACTCTGTGATTTCTCTGTGTAACTCCTTGTAATATTTATATAACCATAAGATGAAAACAATACAGGTCAGCGGATTAAGATGGTACATAGCGGTTTTGCTGTTTTTGGCAACGGTGATATGTTACATCGACCGGTTAACCATATCGATTCTGGCACCTGTCATCAAATCTGATCTTGGACTGAACAATGTTCAATATGCTGCCATTACGACCTGGTTTCTCATATCATACTCATTGTTTCAAACGGTTTTTGGAGGTATTTACGATATATACGGGACTCGCAAGGTGTTTTCATTTGCCATCGTCATTTGGTCTTTATCGGCCATGATGCATGCGGTTGCCCGCGGATTCAGCGGATTTGCCGTTTACCGTTTTGCATTGGGTATTGGTGAAGCAGGCAACTGGCCCGGCTCCATCAAAACCATCGCCGAATGGTTTCCTGCCAAACAAAGGGCATTTGGATTGAGTATCGTCAACACCGGTGCTGCACTTGGTTCTGTCGTTGCTCCGCCACTAATCGCCTGGTTGCAAATACAATATGGATGGAAAACAACTTTTATAGCAACCGGAGCTCTTGGATTTGTTTGGTTGATTCTCTGGTTGTTGGTTTATCATAAACCCTCTGATCACAAGTGGTTAAAAAAGGAAGAAAAGGCTTTCATTGAAAGTGACATTACCGATATACCTGTCAGTAGCGAACTGCTTCCAAAACGTAGCTGGAAAGAGTTGCTAAAATTAAGACAGGTTTGGGGTATCATTCTGGCCCGCTTCTTTGGCGACCCCATCTGGTGGCTCTACTTGATTTGGCTCCCCTCCTACCTTTTCGATGTCAGGGGATACAGCATCAAAGAGATCGGCACCTTTGCCTGGTTGCCTTTTCTGGCTTCCGGTGTAGGCAGTTTGTCTGGCGGATGGCTATCCAGCTACCTCATCGGAAAAGGAAAATCGGTTAATTTCTCCCGCAAAATTGCCATCATTTTGCCAACGTTTTTAATGGTTCTGGGTCTGGGGGCTATTTATGCTCCAACTGCCATGCAAGCCTTGGCATTCATGAGCCTGGTACTTTTTGGATTTCAGTTTTGGGTTAACAATGTCCAAACTCTTGCCAGTGATTATTTCTCCATCAACGAAGTAGGCAGGGTTACCGGGATGGCACAAACCGGTGCCGGACTGGGTGCCATCACCTTCACCATGCTGATTGGCTGGATTGTTGACCATTTCTCCTACTCACCGGTACTTGTAATTGGGGCCATATTAGGACCGGTGGCAACCTTGTCAATTTTGGTTTTGGGCGGTAAAATCAGGAAACTGAAGTGATTTCGCCATCTCTGTTTTTAATATTTTGTCTACCAATAAAATTGACTACAAATCTGCTGTTCGTCATCAACAGATATCCAAGTACCGTCTTAACCAGATAGTACAGGATCCAAATTGATTCCTGACTACTCCTGAAAGGTTTTCCTTGCTGAATAAATGAAACGGATTGCTTGATAATCAAAGGTAAACTGTCAATGAAAATAACTCCTCCAACGACAATGGTTGCAATTGTCAAAATTGTGGACCATTCCATAGTTAGTTCAAACCTCTCTTCTGAAAAATCGTTGGTAAGTTTAAGCTTTTTGATAACCCATGCTGACTTGAAAATTAAAAGCCAAAGTATCAAAATGAAAATCGCAGCAGCTAACAACATAATGCTAATGGTTAAAAGGATCTTATCAATATCTGGGTAACTGCCATTTTGAGATGCAAAAAAAATTATTGAAGATAATTGTACAATAGTAGCCAGGCCGACAAATAGGAACCACAAGCCTATAATTTTCAGGAGGATTGTCCAAAATGTTTTAATCGACATTATTTTGCTACTTTTTAAGGTTTATATGTTCGGCAATTGCAATTGCTTTTCTCTTGAATGCTATCTAAAAATAGACTAAAAACATTAAATTTGCAAGAGATAAAAGAATTGAAATCATGAATGTAGTTGAAAAAAGGGATTTTATCCATAGCCACTTGCATCAAGTTGATGAAAGCCTAATTAATCAGTTTTATGAAACACTTCGTAAAGAAGAAGTCTTAAAAACAAAACTAATAAGTCGAGCTGAAAAATCAGAAAACGATATTCATGACGGAAAGGTATTTTCCAGATCTGAAATTGTGCAGAGAACCAATGATGTTCTCAAATAATGAGGCTCGTATATACAGAACAGGCACTTGTCAGTCTTGAAGAAGCATTGGAGTTTATTGGCACAAAAGTCTCTCATGAAAAATTAATAGAAATCCGGAATCGGATTTTAGATCAAGCCGATACTTTGTTGATGCAACCCTTAAAAGGCCAGAAAGAACCATTTTTAGTGCATTTGGAATTAGGGCATCGGCGTTTAGTTGAAGGCCATTTTAAAATAATTTACAAAGTTGTTGACGAGTATATTTATATTACAGATATTTTCGATTCAAGACAAGATCCTGATAAAATGAAAGGTTAATTTTGCTGACACATTATTAGCCCAAAAACATGAAAAGCATCGCCTCCATCGGATTACTGATCCTCTCCAACACCTTTATGTCATTTGCCTGGTATGGCCATCTGAAATTCAAAGAGATGAAATGGTTTGAAACGCTGGGTCTTTTTTCCATCATACTGATCAGCTGGGGGATTGCTTTTTTTGAGTACATTTTTCAGGTACCCGCGAACCGGATTGGCTTTGCAGGTAACGGAGGACCGTTCACTCTTGTTCAACTAAAAGTAATCCAGGAAGTTATTTCTATTTCAGTGTTTATGATCTTTACCTTGCTGGTATTCAAGACCGAAACTTTCCGAACCAACCACCTGATCGGATTTGTCTTCCTGATTTTGGCAGTCTACTTCATTTTCAAACCTCAATAATTCAATTAGCAAATTGAACTGCTCTGTGTAACTCTGTGCTCCTCCTGAAGTTCCTCTGTGTAACAAAAAAAATTACAGCAGATTAATGATAATCTTTGGCAAAAATCCAAGTACAATCATCAGGACTGTACAAAGGATGATGTTGAATTTAAAGTTGAAGCTTGATTCAATTTTGTGCTGGGGCTCACCATCAGCAAAATAGCTCGCCATAATTGGTTTAAAATAGAAATAAATGCTGACCATAGATCCAATAATAGCCACGACCACCAACCAGGTATAGCCACCTTCAGAAGCCAGCACAAAAAGATTGTATTTTGCCATAAAGCCTGCCAACGGCGGAATCCCGGCCAGCGACATCATCGCAATGGCCATGGCAAAAGCCTCCACAGGATTGTTTTTCGCCAATCCCCGGAAGGCCGGAATGAAGAAGGTGCCCCGCTCCTCTCTGATGAGCATCAAGACGGCAAAAGCAGTTATAGTGGCAATCACATAGGACAGCACAAAAAAGAGCAAAATTCCGGCCGATTTTGGCCCTAGAACGATCATGGCCATCAGGAGATAGCCCGACTGCGCCACACCCGAATAGGCAAACATCCGTTTCAGGTTATCCTGGTAAACTGCAGAAAGGTTTCCAACGATGATGGTGGCCACAGATATGACTGTCAGAGTCGTCACCAACTCGGTATGAAGAGATACAAAAGCAATAGAAATCAAACGGTAAAAAGCTGCAATACTGGCAACTTTCCCGGCAGTGGTCATGAAGGCAGTGATCAATGTTGGAGAACCCGTATAGACGTCTGGCGACCAAAAATGGAACGGAACCGCCGCAATTTTGAAGGACATTCCGATAAAGATCAGCAGCATTCCGGCAATAAAAAGCATGGGCACAGTTCCTTTGCAGGACAGAACATAGGCATTGATGGCTTCCAGATTGAAAGACCCTGACGCACCGTACACCAGCGCAATGCCAAAAAGTAAAAATCCGGTAGCGAATGACCCTGTCAAGAAATACTTCATTGCCGCTTCGTTGGAGGCAATGTCAAATTTTTTACTCCCGGCCAGTACATAAAAGGAGATTGAAAGTGTTTCGAGACCGACAAAAAAGAGGATCAGGTTACCAAATGAAGCCATTACAATTCCACCAATCAGAGCAAAAAGAATCAAGGAATAGATGTCTTCCAGTGGTCGGTCGACTCCCTTGTAATAGATGTTGGCAAACATGAAAATTAGAATACCAATCAGAATCAGAATTGAACTAAAGGCAATGCTAAAATTGTCGGCAATAAACATCTCATTGAAGTAATGAACAGAAGTGCCCCACTCTCTGATATTCAGTATCATGGTAATTATTAAACCGACAAAAATGAGTGGCAGCAACACTTTTTTCATCTTCCGTACACCGAAAAACATCACCAAAACTGCCAATATGGTTAG
>CAIRSO010000441.1 GCA_903881215.1 uncultured Bacteroidia bacterium | reverse complement strand
GTTCGGAAAAACACTGTGGGCAAACCATTTTTTCCGTAAAGAACAGGTACATAGTACTTCATCATTTGAAAACGTACGTGCAGTTGTTGACCGTCCTGCAAATTCTCAGGGATAGAGAGAACTACATTGTCTGTCTCATTTGCCAATTTGGCTTTAACGCTTATAAATTTCTCATCGACCCCGGCTATTTCAAATCCGGTCAATTCATTTACTCCGGCTTTCAGTACCAGACCACCTCCGGTTTCTTTGAAGGTAATGATCATGGTGTTGCCAACAACTTTGTGAGACGCATAACGTGCTCCCAAATAGGGCGCATTCCCGCCGTATACTTTTTGAAAGGCAGTCATGGCAGCACGACTCCCGACAATCTCTTTAGCAGGAGCATGTAGATTATTGGGGTGATTCCATGCTCCTTCGGGAGCATAAACTGCATGAACGCCTTTTTTGTTTTCTGCCACATACATCTGGCTTTCTACAACATCCGCATATCCAATCTTAACAGCTGGTGGCAATAGAACCACCAAAAACGGCATATCGCTGAATTCGTAAGTATCCCTGACAACATCGACAAACTTATCCAGCAGGTGAGCGTAATAGTAACCGCGGCCGGAATCCGACTCACCCTGGTAATACAAAAATCCTTTGAAGCTGAATTTTTTAAGCGGGGCTAAACCATGATAGAACAAATGTCCTGGAGTTCTATCCATAGATTCTACCGGAGGAGGAGTGCCGAATTGTCCAATTTTCAACCAGTCTCCCATCTGCTGATAATAGGATGCCAATTTTTCTTCTCCATGCTTTTCGACAAAATCAGGCCAGTAGGAGTCTATTATTTTTTTCATGCCCGAATCAGCCAATTGCACATCTCTGGGCAAGAACTCACGAATTGCAGCTCCTCCATTACCAACCTGGATTATCCCGATGGGTACATCTCCCAGTTTTTGGCGAAGGTGCTTGGCGTAGAAATAGCCGACTGCAGTTATTCCCGGGCTGTATTTCTTTACGTCCGAAGCGTTTTCATGGTTGACCAGCACCCAATCAAGTGTCTCATTACCCATGCCTATGGCATGGCGTATTGGAAAATTCTGTTGTGTGCGAAGGGCTTCCAGCTCGTCAGCAAATACTTTTTTGTCAAGCGTCTTTGTTGTAGAATCAGAAATATAGGTCCCGTTTCCGTCGAGGATGTAATCAATAGGTCTATTCAGCGAGTATCGCATATTTGATTGACCCGCACAAATCCACACATCGCCTATTAATATATCGTTAAGTTCAACTACAGTAGTACCACTCTGTAACTTAAGAATGTATGGACCACCTGCTTCCATTGGCGTAATTTGCACTAACCATCTGCCGTACTCGTTCGCTTTAGCGGTGAGCTTTTGTTCTCCAATTGAAATAGTTACCTCGGTACCCGGTTTTGCCAATCCATAAATATCTGCATTTGTTTTGCGTTGAAGCACCATGTGAGAAGAGAATCCGTATCCAAACTTAGGTTCTCCCTGATAAACAAACGTTTGATCTTCTACACCTACAGTAACTTTAAAATTATCAAATCTGGCACTTGCAGCTGTAGCTCCGTGACACCAAAAAAATCCAAAATGTGTCATAGTACTGCTTGTATAGGTGCCGTCAACAACAGTAGTGCCATATTGATTCGTATCAGGCACCGGAGTTGTCGAGTATGCTACAGCATTATCATCTCTAACATATAACGACCAACTATTTGTCGAAGGAAT
>CAIRSO010000440.1 GCA_903881215.1 uncultured Bacteroidia bacterium | reverse complement strand
TGTGCTAATGTGATAATGTGCTAATGTGCTAATGTGCTAATTAGAAAAAGCAGTTCAATGAAGGGTTGTTTTGTTGGGATACAATGCACAAAAGATTCAATTCGGACAAATCCCAATTATCCCAATTATCACATTAGCACATTAGCACATTAGCACATTATTCTCCCAGTCTGAAGATAGTGCGGAGCTGGAGCATCACGATAACGATAAATCCCCAAACGACCAGTACAGAAGACAGATAGGCTAAGAGCAACCATATGGGGGTTTTCTGCACCACATTCCATAGGGCACGAGGCTCGGTGAGTGGGGTGCGGTTGGTCGGAACACCAATGGCTATAACTGATTCCGTTTTAATCAATCCGAAAAGTTCTTCATTGGAAAGCTGGGCCAGAAGTGAAATATTGCCAAAGGCATCACCTGGCATATCTTTTGGAAAAACAAATGAAGCCTTTCCCTCCATATTGGTTTCCATAGGCTTATCAATGATCAAATTGCCAAAATACCGTTTGACAAAAAGCTTAATTTCCAGTCCGGCAATTGGCTTGGTTAAAGATCCCTTTACTCCTGTCAACACAGCGACAATGTTATTGGATGCAGGATCCGCCAACAGTTTAATATCGACTTTATCGAAAACCTCACCACCAAAAGTAGGTTGAACAGCCAGTTGCTGTTTGTAATCATTGTTGAGACTTCGAAGGTAAGCTATAAGGCTCCATACATCGGCAGAGCTCAAAACATTTTTGAACGCCGGCATAGCACCACGTCCTTCGCCAATTTTAAAATGAAGAGCCCCATCTGTATTTTGCTGTAATTGCGCAGAGGCAGGATCAGGTGGCGGAGGTACTAACTTGATAATATTATTTTTGCCCGGATCGCCATGGCAAGATTTGCAGTTGGTCTGATAGAGATCTTTTCCTGAAGTCTGGTTCTGCTCAGTAAATGCAGTGGTACTTAACTTAGCATTGCGGTCGTCAGGTACTACCCATGGAGTCTGCGCCTGAGATGCATTGGCCAATAGATATAGAAAAACAAAAAACAAGATTTTGTGTCTCATGGTAATTCGCAATTACTTTATTCGGCAGGTTGATGATCAGGATGAGCACTCTCCTCCTCAGCTATTTCCCAAATAGGAATAACAGGAAAGAGCTTCATCAACACCGAAATAATCATGACGGCCAAAGTGATTGTGCCCACAGTAATCGCGGTTTCAACGAGGGTTGGATGATACACCATCCAGGCATCCGGCACATTTTGCTTTGGCAGAAAAGGAGATTCCATGGTTGGGACCACAATCAGCAATCGCTTGAACCAGGAGGCAATCAGCACAACAGTTGCGATGATGACCATCGGGAATGGTTTGCGCATTTGTTTGAAGAGAAGCAGAATCATCGGAATGATAAGTCCTGAAAGTTGGACACTCCAGAACATAAAGGCAAATTCACCGGTAAAAAGTTCAGTGAGGTGGCGAGCCTCAAATGTCTTCATTTTGTAAGCAGGAACAAGGTATTCATTCAGGTTAAAATAAAAATATACGATGG
>CAIRSO010000439.1 GCA_903881215.1 uncultured Bacteroidia bacterium | reverse complement strand
TTCCCTGCTGAAGAGGCTGAAGCAGCAGCAGACTGGATCGTGGAATTAGTTACTGATAGAATCCCACAGAAATTCGGCTTTGATCCTATTAGAGACATCCAGGTCCTGGCTCCAATGTATCGTGGTCCTGCTGGGGTCATAGCTCTCAACGATCGCCTTCAGGAAAAACTAAATCCTGCTGTGATTTCTAAAAATGAACGTAAGCTTTTTGGGGTTATGTTCCGCGCCGGTGATAAAGTTATGCAAACCCGCAATAATTATGATAAAGATGTCTACAATGGTGATATTGGTTTCATCCGTTCGATGGATACCATTGAACACACAATGAATGTTGACTTTGAAGGTCGTACAGTTATTTATGATTGGAATGAAATGGACGAGCTTACGCACGCATATGTTGTCTCTGTCCATAAAGCTCAAGGCTCAGAATTTCCGGTGATAGTTATGCCAGTAGTAACACAGCATTATTTAATGTTACAACGTAATCTACTTTACACTGCAATAACACGCGCACGTAAATTGTGTGTCCTTGCGGGCAGCAAGCGCGCAATCAGTATTGCTGTGCGCAATAACCAGGTAACAAAAAGATTCACAGCTCTCGAATGGAGGTTGGGGAAATAAAGTATATAGACCTACCCGATAGAAAAATCCCCTTATATTTTCTCTTATTGAGTACCGCGCAGCTCGCTGCGTCGGTTTGAATCTTAAAGAAGAGGATGATGTTCTTGCGAAGGCGTAATTCCTCGCGAGCATGCTCCTGGGATAACCTTAGCAAATCCGCCGACATTTATTTATGTTTTCTTGTTGAGGGCGTCTAGAAAGAACTTCAAAATGACTCAAAAAGTAATGAAAAACCATAAAAAGACAGAGATAAAAAAATGGCAGCTTATTGGGCTGCCATTTTTCTCAAATTATGGGCAATACTGATCAATCCCCACTCAGTATTTACTTTTTCTGTGCCTCTAAGCATGAATCTTCTGAACCCCATATTGTGTTTGATGTGGCCGAAGACCGTTTCCACCTCAGTAGAACGTTCTGATCGTAAACGAATTCCCCTCTCAGAAGTTAGATTATTCCTTGCCTGTTCCCGATAAGCCATCAAGCGGAAACTGATACGGATAGAACGATTCCCTTTGGCTTTAGTACAGTGAGGTTTGAGTGGACATTCCTGGCAGTCAGCGCACTGATAATTTCTCCGGTCAGTAAGATAGTCATTCTCTGTCTTATAGCGAGTGGCATTCACAAAATTGAGTCGCTTATTGGCAGGACATATAAACTGATCTTTCTCTGCATCATATCCAAATTCTTCAGCTCGATACTGATGACTGCGAATGAGTTCTGGTTTTCGGTAATGGTGGGTATCTTGATAAAAAGTGTTGTACTTCACATAGTTCTGCATACCGAGTCGCTCAATGTAGTCATAATTCTCTTCACTACCATATCCTGCATCTGCAACTGCAACCTTGGGTAATTTTCCAATCCCTTTTCGCATCTTCTCAAAATGTGAGATCAAACATGATGTATCTCCAGCCCGCTGGTGAACGCTGAACCCCACAATGAACTGTCCTTCGGTTCCGATCTGGATGTTATAAGCCGGTTTTGGCCAGGGTTTCTCTGCTCCCCGATCTTCTTTCATTCGCATGCAACTGGCATCTTTGTCTGTTTTGGCATAGCTGTTCCTGCCTGCTAAAGTTTCTGTTTGCTGTTCATATTTTTCTAACCTCGGCAGGCAATCTTTTTCCAATTTCTTCATTGCCTGGCGCGTTTCTTTTTTCTGTGTCTTTTCTCGTAGGCGTTGATTCAGTTCGTCGATCTTTTTCTTCAAACGCTCTGAGTTGATATCTTCTTTGCTGTTCCCGCCCAACTCTTCCAAGTCATCATCCCCATATTCTTCATTCTCAGCTTCATTGGCTTTTTCGATCTCACCCAATAAGCCTTTGATCTGTTCCCTGACTCGTTTTTGATAGTTTTCATTGCGTTTTGCCCAAACCACTTTATGCTTATTGGCATTGGCTTCGATCTTTGTGCCATCCAAAAAGTAGTTCTCCAGCTTTACATACCCACCCTCTACCAGGTATTCCAATACCGCTGAGAAGACATCATCTATTACGGGTTTCATGCGACTGCTGCGAAATGCATTGATTGTCCTGAAATCTGGCTTGTTTTCTCCACTGATCCACATAAAGTGAATATTTTCTCTCAGTGCTTTTGCTATTCGCCGGGATGAATAGATCTTTTCGCAATAAGCATATACCAGCACCTTCAGCATCATTTTCGGGTGGTAGCTGCTTGTTCCACCTCCCTTATATTGATTCAATAATGCACTGATATCTATCTTCTCGACTGCCTCGTCTACCGTTCTTACCAGATGTTTCTCTTCTATCAATTCATCATAGCTCGGCGGTATCAGGCTAATTTGTCTCATTACATACGGTTTGAATACGGGGGCGGCTTCTTTTCTTTTCATACCCCTATTTTATTAAACTTTTTTAAAATAATA
>CAIRSO010000438.1 GCA_903881215.1 uncultured Bacteroidia bacterium | reverse complement strand
CCGGACAGGGTTTAATTATTGTTGCCAACGAATCAAATACGAACGATTCGGCGAGTCAAATTACCGGTCGCGCGAGATGTCTGAGGCATTTCAAATTCTTGAGAAGACTATGTTACTTGAACTGGTTTTTCCTACTACCTCGGCACAAATTCCCATTCTCCCCAATTATAAAAAATCACCGCGGCTGCACTGGTTGGATACCGGATTGGTAAATTTTATAGCCGGTGTTCAGCAGGAAGTTTTTTCATCGGATATACAAACGGCATGGAATGGTGTCGTTGCCGAACAAATAGTTGGACAAGAGCTAATTGTTGATGATTTCAGTGTCTTGACCCGTCGCTCGTTTTGGGTACGGGAAGCGAAGAACTCAAATGCCGAGGTCGATTATCTTCTCCCCTATCATGGTCTGCTACTCCCGGTTGAGGTTAAATCCGGCACGGGCAGCACCCTAAAATCTCTCCATCTGTATATGGATTTAGCAAATCATGATCTGGCAATTAGAGTTTGGAACCAACCTTTTCAAATGGATAACCTGCATACATCAGCGGGAAAAAAATTCAGGTTGATAAATGTCCCGTTTTACCTTGTTTCTCAATTGAATAAAATTATTGGATACTACATTTAAAACTAACTCATGAAAAACATCGCGCTGGTCTTGCTAGTCAGCAAACAAACAATCCCAAATTTTCTTTCCATCCGCACATTCATTGAAGCAAACCATTTCGTATTTATTACTACTGAAGAAATGGAGGACAAGGAAAGAGGAAACAAACGCGAATGGATTATGAGTGCTGCAGGCATCGAAGAAAGGAGTACTTCTCAGATTGTTGTAAAAGCTGAATATAAAGAGGACGTTATACAGAACCTGATTGCACATGATTGGAAAAAATATGATGAAATTATCGTGAATATTACTGGCGGCACTAAAATGATGTCGCTGGCTTGTTATGAATTCTTTAAATTGATTACCCACAAAATATGGTATTTACCAATAAGAAGTTCAAATTATCATTTGTGTGATAACTCACGCGAAATCCGATTGGTTGATTACAACTGTTCTGTTAGCGAATATCTTAGCTGCTGTGGCATCAACGCAAATGATAAACGGTTCAGTGAAAAAATGCTGTTGTTAGAAGAGGAATATACTTGTCAGTTAGCTAATGGATTTATCAATCAAGATTTTGATACTGAAAATCTAGAAAGAATTCGTAGATTATTTCGTGATAATGAAGCTCTGTATAAAATAAATAGAGGTCTAGGGAAAGGCATAATATTGTCAGAGGTCGAGGAATTCAGTTTCATTCAACCATTTTTAAATGAAATTAAATTCCCTTCAAGAAACAAAGGGATTTTAGATAAAGACGAAATGGAATACCTTACTGGCGGATGGTTCGAAGAATTTACATACCAGTTGATAAAGTTGATTATAAACCAAGATGAAGGGCATATAAAACTTGGAGTTGGACTTAATCCTCAGCCAAAAGATCAGGAAAAAGCCAGATATTTCACTAACAACGATCTTGATATTGTGTTTGCATATAGAAATGAACTCTATGTAATCGAATGTAAATCAGGTGGGATGGATGATAATGAATTATTCAATAAAACAGTCTATTTAGCTTCAGCCTTACAAAAATATTTTGGATTAACAGTCAATTCTTCTCTATTTACTTTATCTGAAATGAATGATCGAAAGATAGAAAAGGCCGAAACGCTTGGTGTAAAAGCTGTTGACCTATCAGTGTTTAAGTCTGAAAACAGAGATTTTCTAATCAGGCAAATACTTAGGTTAGCTTGACCTTTACTGGATTATCGGCAGGTGAAAAATGAGTAACATCAATCGAAACATATTAATAATAGGCTAAGTCCATCAAAAAATGATAATCCAAGCAATCCAATCCTGCAATATCATATGATCCCTAAACCAATTGCCTCCTATTTTCCATACAATCCGACTCCCGGGCAGCTGAATGTCATGGTTATGCTCGAATCTTTTGTAAAGAGTCGGGACAAAGTATTTATTCTGAAGGTTTATGCCGGCACTGGTAAAACCACTTTGATGAGTGGGTTTATCAAATGGCTTTCCGAAAATGACCATGTTTATTCCTTGCTGGCATCCACTGGAAGAGCTTCAAAAATTCTTTCGGATAAAACGGGGGAGCATACATCGACGATCCACAGTCAGATCTATGTTTTTTCTGACCTCGATGATGATTTGGAAACCATGGCGTCAGTGCAGGAAAGCCTGGCTATTGACGATAAAGGCCAAATCAGCTTGATTTTTGACGTGAAGGTAATCGATTCCAAAACTGAAAAGATCTATATCATAGACGAAGCCTCTATGGTAGCCGATGTTCCGGATACGGGTGGTTCATTTGCCAAATTCGGAACCGGTGAGTTACTTAATGATTTACTGGCCTACGACAAAAAGGGCAAGTTTGTTTTTGTTGGTGATCCCTGCCAGTTGCCGCCAATAGGGCAAAATTTCTCTCCTGCATTGTCAAAAGACTATATAGAAAAAAAATATAGCCTGACGACCCGCCAGGTCGAACTAACCGAAATCATCCGACAAGCTTCAACCAATGGCATAATTGGTGCATCACTGGCCGTGCGAAAATTGCATTCAACCAACCCGGCCGTAAAATTTGCCAACTTCCCGATGAAAGGATCTAAGGACATTAGTTTGCATGGTTCGCATGTAAATCTGATAAACCTTTACATTGGAAAGATCAAGGAATTTGGATTTGAGTATTCGACTTTGATTTGTCAGACCAACCGCCATTGTTCCGATTTGAATCAAATCGTCAGATCAGCACTGGGGAAAAACAGCAATATGGTAGAACCGGGAGATATTCTGATGGTTACACAAAATAATTACTTAACCAGTCTGGTAAATGGCGATATCGTTCAGGTTGTAAAGACTGGAAAAAGAGAGATTAGGTGCGGATTGACGTTTCTGAATGTTCAGGTGCTTAACTTTGCATCAAAAGAGCACTACAATGTATTAATGGTGGAAGATATCCTTTATTCTATTTCGACCAACCTGAATAATAAACAGCACAAAGATTTGATGATTGATTATTATTTCAGGATGAAAGACAAAGGCATTTTCCAAAAAAGCCAGGGCTTTAAGGAGAATATGTTGACCGATCCATATCTGAATGCCCTTAAAGCCGTTTACGGATATGCGCTTACCTGCCACAAAGCCCAGGGAGGTGAATGGGAGGAGATTTTTCTGTACCTCGATAATAAAATCCATGGCATACCTAAGCCAGGTATCTACCAATGGATGTATACAGCCATCACCCGCGCAAAAAACAGCTTGCATCTTGTCAACGATTGGTTTATTAAATAGAAATACATCATGGAACTTGTACTTAACACTTTCGGCACAGCTCTCTCCAAAGACAACGATGCATTTGTTGTCACTCATAATGATGGCAAACAAAGGATTCCTCCTGATGGACTGAAAAGTATCACCATCAGCAAAGGTGCCAGCATCACCAGCGATGCAGTCATAATGGCCATTGAAAACGAAATTGAAGTGCTTTTTGTGAACAACAGCGGAACCCCGGTAGGAAGGATCTGGAGCCCAAAATATGGTTCAGTCTCTACAATCCGGAGAGGTCAACTGGACTTTTCACTTTCCAAAGAAGCTGTTGCTTGGATCAAAGAGATGATCAAGCAAAAAATTGAGAACCAGCAAGCTCTGTTACTCTCCATGATCTCCCCCAATGACCAGATTTCCAAAGGGGTAACTAAAGCGGTTGCCAGATTGGAAGATTATAGGTCTAAAGTAAAGGGTCTTGAAGGGGAAGTTGTACCTGATATCGCACCAACTTTACGGGGTTGGGAAGGAGCATCCTCGCGTATTTACTTCGAAACAATGAATGGTTTTCTTCCTGAAAATGCCCGTTTCAACGGAAGATCACAACATCCTGCAACCGATATGATCAATGCACTGCTGAACTACTCTTATGGAATTCTGTACGGAAAAATTGAGGGTGCGCTAATCAAAGCTGGAATCGATCCTTATGTAGGAATCTTCCATCGTGATGATTACAACCGTCCGGTACTTGTCTTTGATGTGATCGAAAAATACAGGATATGGGCCGACTATGTGGTGTTTTCACTGGCTATACAAGAGGCCATCAACGAGGATTGTTACCAGGTTAAGAGTGATGGCTCCTATTGGCTGGAGAATCTGGGAAAGAGAATTATAATTCAATCAATGAACGACTATCTGGACGAAGTAATAACATTGAAGGGGGTTGATCGTTCCCGACTAACCCATATCCAGCTTTATGCACAAGACCTGGCACAACTTTTTAAACGATTCTCAAATCTGTAAGTTATGTTACAAGCAGGGAAAAATGTTACACAATTGAACGACCCATTGGTGAAAATCCAGGTCGAGTACCTCTATCAGGCGGTGAAATCGCCCAAACCTGAAATGGCAGCTGAAATCAGACAACTTAGGATGGTTAAGACACTGGATAACAGGCGTTACACACAATTGAAAAAGAACCTCCCGTACATTGTTTGCGGTATTTTTAATCCGCCGGTCAGAAAAGGGGAAAATTTCGCCTGGATCTCCCATTTTATGCTGGATTTTGATCATTTAGCAGAAAAGGGGGTTTCCGTGGAAACACTTAAAACCACTTTGTCAAATGATCCAAATGTGAAACTTATGTTTATTTCACCGGGCGATGACGGGTTAAAGGTACTGTTCCAATTAAGCGAAAAATGTTACGACAGAGGTAAATACAGTCTGTTCTACAAACTATTTTCGAAAAAATTTGCCATCCAATATAATCTTGACCAGGT
>CAIRSO010000437.1 GCA_903881215.1 uncultured Bacteroidia bacterium | reverse complement strand
TTGAAATTTGAAAGATTATTGAATCCTGCTTCATCGCAAATGTTGGCAATAGTTTGATTTCCGTGCTTTAATAATTTACACGCATAGCTGATCCTTTGCTCATTAACAAATTTGGCAAAGGTCTTACCTGACTTTTTCCTGAAATAGCGACAGAATGCTGTTGCATTCATGCCGGCGACGGATGCAACTTCTTCCAGTTCTATTTTCCGGTTATAATTTTTCGTGGTGAATTTGTAAACCTTTGTCATTCGAGGATCTACCTCCGCATTCCTTGAGTTAACATAATCAGGAGTTGCGATGGACCGTGATTCGGATCTTCCCAGATAATCTATCAGTTTTACAAAAAGTAAATACCGCTCCATACCATTTGACTGGTATATCTCATGGAGTATTTTACCGGCATTTGCCGACGATTCTGCCGAAAAAGTTAAACCCGATGAAATGCTGTTCAATAGTCTTTTCACTGATACAAACTCTGCACCTTCCAATTGAATTGGAGGAAAGTAGTTTGGGGAAAACTGAACCACAAAGGCATTGACCCTCATGTCAGGATCTCCACCATAAAAGACCGGATCGTTCATGTAAAAATGGGGAAGATTGCTCCCATATATTGAAAAATCACCTGGCGCGAATTCTTCAACAGCATCACCGACAAATTTTTTGCCAAAACTCTTTATAATATATATGATTTCACATTCTTCGTGAAAGTGCCAGGGAAATCTGAAATGAGGAAAATTGTCAAACTTAATCAGAAATGAATTGTCAACAGGATAATTAATGACTTCTTTGAATGGGTGCATATCAAATGATTTCTGTTGGTATTAAAAACTATATATCGAATAATATAGCAAAGATAGTATTAGCTTTTGCAAATCAAATATTAATTTCCTGCAAAAATGATATTTATTATTGCATGAATTAATCACCATAAATAATTAATTATTGATTTATTCTTTTGATTATGTACAAGAAAATTTTTATTGCTATTTCAATCATCCTCTCTTGTTCTACGGTAAAAGCTCAATTGGTAGGATTCGCCCTAACAGATGAATGGGTTCAGAAAATCGAAAAACTTGCACCAACAAAAGCCGATTTTCAACCTAAAAAACATCATAAGGTATTGGTATTTAGTTTATTCACCGGCTATGATCATTGGGTTGTTCCACATGTCAATACTGTAATGAAAGTTTTAGCTGAAAAAACCGGAGCATTTGAGGTTGAAATAAGCAACGATATCTACAAATTTGAGAAGAAGAGCCTAAAGGATTACGATGCTGTTGTTCTGAATAACAACTGTTCGGTTGGACCAAGAAGGGATTTATTACTTGATGTGCTCGATAAAGATAATAGCATGGCCGATGACCAGCGTAAAAAGAAAGCGACAGAACTCGAATCGAATCTCATTGAATACGTAAAAAAAGGTGGAGGACTGATGGTTGTTCATGGAGCAATAGTCATGCAGAACAATTCGATGGCATTCAGCGAAATGGTGGGTGGAAGCTTCGATTATCATCCGGCAATGCAGGAGATCACAGTAGAGTTGTGTGATCCGAATCATCCTTTGGTTAAAGCATTTGGAGGGAAATCATTTGTACATATCGACGAACCTTACTTGTTCAATAATGCATACACCCAAAAGAATTTCAGGCCTCTGTTGTACATGGATACTTCGAAGCTGACCAAGAAAACCAAAGAGATTGATGAGAAGATCAAGTATGTATCCTGGATCAAAAAGTACGGGAAAGGCCGCGTTTTCTACGTTTCACCATCACACAATGCCCAAAGTTTTGAGGATGGCCGACTATTGAAATAT
Organism: uncultured Bacteroidia bacterium; assembly: GCA_903881215.1. GTDB lineage: Bacteria > Bacteroidota > Bacteroidia > Bacteroidales > Prolixibacteraceae > CAINVV01. The sequence continues at coordinate 2,704 of CAIRSO010000437.1, read as the reverse complement.
TACCTCGATGGTGCGCAGTATGTACTGGGCGATTTGAAATGTGATGACTCTCCTGCTAAATTTTAACAATCCAATCAAAAACCGCAAACTGAAATGGAATCCCGGAACCGAACGTTTCGAAAACGATGATGAGGCCAACGCGATGCTGAGTCGACCGGAGCGATTCCCGTATGGAATAAGTAATATCAAACGGAAATAATAAAACGCCGTTATGGTGTCATAAAAAGAAAAGTAGGTGATTTAAGCGGAATTCTTAGTCTATGAGGGTTCCGCTTGATCACCCCGGCAATCAGATTAATAGTTTAAATATTTTCACGTGAAGAAAGCCTTTGAAGTTAAATATCCCGATCTGGAGTTGAGTCCATATACAGGGATGTCCAAAAAACATTACATCGAATTGGCAAAGTACCTTTTGGAGAGGACTTTTGAACATATTGTCTCCATTGATACTCCGTTGACATTTCCTTCAGTTCCAGGCAAGACTTATCCGGAACCCAATGCCCCGGCATGGCGATACCGTTCCCTTGAGTTCGAAGCACTGGAAAGAACATTCACCCTTGCTGGACCGCTAATCCATATCGATCCGGAAACGACAATTAAGGGTATCAACCTTCGTGATTATTATAGTCTGCAGTTTTATAATGCATTCACTCCGGGACATGCCAACTCGTTGCCACTTCCTGAAGAATTGCCCGACTCAAATTACCAGTTCACCTGCGAATTTGGTGGTTTGTTTAAAACCTTGCTGCTAATGCCCGAAACCATCTGGTTCACCTATACCGAAAAGCAGAAACAGGAGATGGTGGTTACCATATCGAAATGGGCGCATCACCGGACCACCCAAAACAACTGGCGGATTTTTAATATCATCACCCTTTCGTTCCTGAAAAAATATGGTTACGAAATTGATGACGAGCTACTAAAAAGTCATCTTTTGTGGGTGGCTTCGTACCATTCGGGAAATGGCTGGTATTTGGAACAAACCTACAATTACTATTCGATCAGCCTGTTCATCGTTTATACAACCATCTGGAATAGGACATTTGGCGATGAATATTATCCTGAAGTGGCCGCCATTATTGAGAAATCGGCACAGAAATTAATGGAATCCCTCACCAGCTTCTTTGGACGGGATGGCTATATTAATATGTGGTCGAGAAGTATTTGTTACCGGACCTGGGTTTCTGGAGCATTCCCGGTAGCTTTTATGTTGAAGGACAAAACTTTGTTGGATGCTGGCTGGGCTCGCAGGCTTTGTTCTGGCTCGTTGCTTCAGTTTGTTACCCTCGAAGAATTCTATGATAACGATATTCCAAGTCTCGGATTTTACGGGCAAAAGGAATACATGGTGCAGAACTACAGTTGTGCGGCCAGTCCTTTTTTGATGTTTCTGCCGTTTATTTGCCTGGCTTTGCCCGACGATTCGCCATTCTGGACAGCTAAAGAAAATGATGGTGACTGGGAAAAACTGGGAGATAAATCGCATAAGGTAGTTCTGGAAAGTCCAGGGTTGATGCTCGTAAATCATGGGAAAACGGGCACTTCTGAAATTATCCCGGGTAAGGTTTATTACGATGATCCGAATTATTCCAAGCTTGTTTACAATACACATTTCCCATGGGAGGACTATAATCCGGAGGGAGGCACATCAATGGAATACAATTACCGCAGTCAGGATCCGAGAGATGTACGTGGCGATGATGTCAATTTTTACCTCACTGGTAAAAAGGTGGATAACGATTCAGAAAAAAACCGTTCGTTTACGATTTCGCAAAGTATGTTTTTTAACGGTGTGCGAAAAGATGTACTGTATCGTCAGGCAATCATGCGCCGTCCACCAAACAATGGAGTAGGGTATATCATCGATCTGGCCGAAATCACCATTCCGGGTGGAGTGATCCGGGTTGACCGCTCGCGACTTGCTTTTGAGTATGAACTAACGCTCGGGCATTTCGGAATGCCGCATATTGGTGGCCAAAAGGCTGTAATCAATCATTTTGAAGATGGTGATAAGAAGGTTATGACATCTTCAATTCGGGGAAGAAGAATAGCATTGATTACCTACAATGGCTGGGATAAGCTGGATAGTTTGATACACAGTGACCGAAATGCCGAGGCCGACGAAAGTACCGTGATCTATGCATCTAAAAAAAGGATGGCCAAAAATCCGCCAATGGAGTTAATGATCAGCGTGATGATTCACCGAATGGATAATCAGGAATGGACTGAAGAAGAATTGTCGCCAATCAAGGATATTCAAATCATGGATATTACGCCGGAATTATCTGCTTTGGGTGCAACAATTACGCTTTTTAATGGTGAAAAATATGAAATCGACTTTAAAGATATTGATGGGCAGAGGTCGTGCTAAAGTGATTATCAGGAATTCATTATAATATGACAGTACTTAAGAAATGACTAATTGAAGGATTAGAAATAACGTTGACATATTTTATAACGTCTAGCATAATAATATGAAAAAATTCATGCTAATTGCTCTGGTAATGATTTGCCAGGCAACATTTGCTCAGGAAGTGTTAAAATTTCAAATTCCTGCAATAAGGGGGAATACAAGAATGCCAATTTCTGTTCCTTTGGATGGTATTAATTATAATTCGGATATACTTTCTCCGGCACTCTATGAAATATCAGGCAACAAGGAAAGCCGAATACCTTGTCAGATAGAAACCGGTTATACTGCTAA
>CAIRSO010000436.1 GCA_903881215.1 uncultured Bacteroidia bacterium | reverse complement strand
CACTTCAAATGACTTTAACCATGAAATCCCATCTGAAATGTATCACTTCTTTTTATTTTATTTATAACTATCAACTTTGCTATGACTCTTAGAAACCAACTTGATGATACAGATCTTCAAATATTGGATATTGTAACCAAGAATGCCAGAATACCTTTCAAAGATGTTGCTGAAGCGTGCGGAATATCCAGAGCAGCAGTTCATCAAAGAGTAACCCGGATGATCGATCTGGGAGTAATCGTTGGTTCTGGTTATACGGTTGATCCCAAAAAGATTGACTATAGAACCTGCTCTTATATCGGTTTATTCCTGGAAAAAGGTAGTATGTACGCTGAGGTGGCGGAGCAACTCCGATCAATAAGGGAGATTGTGGAGTGCCATTATATTACAGGTCAATATGCTATTTTCGCCAAGATCTATGCCAGGGACAATGAACATTTGAAATCTGTTTTGAGCGAAAAGATTCAGAACATACCTGGTATCTCAAGTACAGAAACCTTTATCTCTCTGGAGGAGACCTTTAAAAGGGAAGTTCCTATTTTTTGATTCTTCCAAAGGAATCGGATATGTGAATATTCTCAGGCTCGATATCAAAGAACGATTTTGAAGGGATGAGCAAAAATACATAATTTATTTCTAGTTATTTAGAAAAAATAGGGGGGTACTGCCTAAAAAACATTATTCTATTTGTATTTATATGCAAAATCCGGGTAACATTAGAAATAACTTTTTAAAAGTATATCTATATGCGACCCGGAATATTGCACAAAAATAATGGAAACGTCTATCTAATTTTACTAAAACTATTTGTAGTGCAATTAATGAAAGTTACAGTATTTGAACTTATTCAATTGTTATTAATCGTTTTCAGAATAAGCTATTTCATTGTGTTGCGTAATGTCAAGTCCGGCAATTTCTTCTGCTTTTCCGGCACGAATTCCAACTGTTTTGTCAACTATTTTGAAGAGAATAAATGTCATGACACCGGAAAAAACTATGGTTGTAACTGTTGCAATCAGTTGAAGATAAAATTGTTTTGGATTTCCATAGAACAGTCCGCTATATGCAGATTGAACTGTAGGAGTGGCCAAAAGTCCGGTGGCTAAAGCACCGATAATTCCACCTATTCCGTGAACCCCGAAAGCATCCAGGGAGTCGTCATAACCAAATTTGTGTTTAACCACAGATACCATGAAAAAGCATACTACGGAAACCAGGATTCCTATTACGATTGAACCAGTTACACCGACAAATCCAGCTGCGGGTGTGATGGCAACAAGACCAGCAACTGCGGCTGTACATATACCGATAACAGTAGGCTTTTTGTTGAGGATCCAATCAAGAATGACCCAGGTAATTGCTGCAGTAGCTGTAGCAATATGTGTGGCTAAAAATGCATTTACTGCCAAACCGTCTGCTGCAAGACCGCTTCCTGCATTGAAACCAAACCATCCAAACCAAAGCAGAGCAGCACCAATTACTACAAGTGGGATGTTGTGAGGTGGAGTAGGGTGGTTCCCATAATTTGTT
>CAIRSO010000435.1 GCA_903881215.1 uncultured Bacteroidia bacterium | reverse complement strand
TGTGCCCACAGTAATCGCGGTTTCAACGAGGGTTGGATGATACACCATCCAGGCATCCGGCACATTTTGCTTTGGCAGAAAAGGAGATTCCATGGTTGGAACCACAATCAGCAATCGCTTGAACCAGGAGGCAATCAGCACAACAGTTGCGATGATGACCATCGGGAATGGTTTGCGCATTGGTTTAAAGAGAAGCAGAATCATTGGGACAATAAGCCCAAGCAACTGAACACTCCAGAACATAAAGGCGAATTCACCTGTAAACAGTTCAATCAGGTGGCGAGCCTCAAATGTCTTCATTTTGTAAGCAGGAACAAGGTATTCATTCAGGTTAAAATAAAAATATACGATGGAAACCAGGAACAGAAGTTTCCCCATCTTGTCAAAATGCTCTGTAGTGATGTACCTGCTTAGCTTGTAATTGTTTCTGACGATGAACATTAGGATGATTACGGCTGCAGACCCTGCAACAAAGGCTCCGCTAAGGAAGTAAGGACCGAAAATGGTACTATCCCAGCCCGGACGTGTCGTGACAGCAAACAGCCATGAGGTTACTGTATGGATGGCAAAAGCAGTAGGAACGATCAGTATCAGCAAGATGCGAACTGCCCTGTGCAATATTTTGTACTGTTCCGGAGTATGTTTAAAGTTGAAAGACAAAAATTCATAGGTCTTTTGCAACCAGGCAGGTGTATGGCCGATCCGGCCTTTGCTGATGGCCATATCCGGTATCATGGTAAAAATGTAAAGCAAGATACTGAGAGTCATGTAAGTGGTTACCACAGTTACATCCCACAAAATGGGTGACTGTATTCGACCATACAAAAAGACATAAGGCAACCTTTCCGGACGCCCCATATCAGAAACTATGACGAGACCAGCTACCGCAGAGAAGGCAACTGCAATGATTTCAGCGATACGGCCTATGGGTTTGATCCATTTATAGCCCATCATCCCTAGAACGGAACTAATCAGCATGCCTACCAAACTCGTGGCCACGAAGAAGACAAAATTGGAAATATACATCCCCCAACTTACATGATCGCGCAATCCAGTAACAATCAGGCCATTATCCAACTGAATGTAGTAAGCGTACATGCAAACGAAGAGAAGCATGGTTAGGCTGGACATCCAAACGATAAAGCTTCTGTCGACTCCAACCGGGCGTAAAATATCTGTAGCGATTCGATCCAGACGTTTGTCCTGTAAAAAATTTGTGTTCACTTCTGAAGCCATTGTAGTTGTTCTAAGGTTAACTTTTCTTGTCTAATGATATTTCGGGTTGTTTAGCTCCCGTTACTTATAAGATTTTCTCCTAACTTCGTATTGCGAATAGAAATAACATCCTCAATTTATCAGGGAGGTGAAAGAATTCGTTTGCAAAGATCCTAAGCAGGAACTAATATTTTATAAATCTACATATTTATTTTTAAAACGCCACGGTAGATGATTGATTTTTCGACCCTGAAACAGGAATTATCAGGTGATTTATTGACCGATGAGACAACTTTAATTCTTTATTCCACAGATGCTTCAGCGTACAAAGAAAGGCCTGTCGCAGTTGCATTTCCAAAGACCAAAGAAGACATCCTTTGCATCATTTTTTTTTGCCGGAAACATCAATTGGGCATCATTCCGCGAACTGCCGGAACCTCACTTGCCGGACAAGTCGTTGGTCGGGGTGTAGTTGTAGATCTTTCAAGAACGATGACGCAAATACTGGAGGTTAGTCAGAAGGAGAGCTGGGTCAGATTACAACCAGGGGTCGTACTCGATGAACTCAATATTCATCTCAGGCAATTCGGATTGTTCTTTGGCCCGGAGACCTCAACTTCCAACCGTTGCATGATCGGTGGCATGGTTGGGAACAACGCATGCGGAGCACACTCACTAATCTTTGGGAGTACCAGAGACCATTTACTGGAGGTGACCGGTTTTTTGTCTGATGGCTCAGAAGTTCATTTTAAGTCGCTCACTTACCAGGAATATAAAGACAAAACTGTTGGCGACCTCCTCGAAAATAAGATCTATCAGCAAATTGACAAAATGCTCGCTGATCCGACGAACAAGGAGCAGATTGAAAAAGAATATCCCGAGAAATCACTTCGCAGAAGGAATACCGGATATGCTTTGGATGAGCTACTGAACTGTCAGCTTTTCTCTGAAAGCAAAGCAAATTTCAATTTTTCAAAACTGATAGCCGGTTCGGAAGGAACCCTGCTTTTCATCACTGAAATAAAACTAAATCTGGTTCCTCTTCCTCCAAAAGAGATCGGACTGGTGTGTATCCATTTCCATACGCTGGAGGAGGCGATGGATGGGAACCTCGTGGCACTGAAATACAATCCAGGAGCTATCGAACTGATCGATGATGTGATCTTAAAATGTACTCTCGGCAGCATTGAACAAAGGAAAAACAGGTTTTTTGTAGAGGGTGAGCCCGGGGCAATCCTTGTATTGGAGTGGGCCAGAGAGACAAAGGCTGAGATTGAATCATTGCACAAGTCTCTTGAAGTTGAAATGAAGGCTGCGGGACTTGGCTACCATTTTCCACTTGTGATGGGTGATGATACCAAAAAAGTTTGGACCTTGCGAAAAGCCGGTCTCGGGTTACTCTCCAACATACCGGGTGATGCAAAACCAGTATCGTTGGTAGAAGATACGGCAGTGGATCCACGAGTTTTATCCCAATACATTGGTGAATTTAAGGAGATCATGGCTGCGCACGGATTAAGTTGCGTGTACCATGCCCACATTGCCACCGGGGAACTTCACCTCAGACCAGTGATCAATCTCAAAGATCCGGAAGGGGTGAAATTGTTTCGTACCATTGCCACAAAAGTGGCTCATCTGGTCAAGAAATACCACGGATCATTGAGTGGTGAGCATGGCGATGGACGACTAAGGGGTGAGTTTATTCCAATTATACTCGGCGAGCCAAATTTTGAGCTCATCAAGCAGGTAAAGCAGCGCTGGGATCCCGACAACCTGTTCAATCCCGGTAAGATCGTGAATACTCCTCCCATGGACAGCTCCCTGCGCATCAATCCGGGTGAAAATGATCCGGAATTCGAGACGGTTTTCGATTGGTCCGATTCGATGGGATTTGTCAGGCATGTCGAAAAATGCAATGGATCCGGCGACTGCCGGAAATCTGAAATCATTGGAGGAACGATGTGCCCGAGTTACATGGCCTCCCGTGACGAGCGACATACCACACGTGCAAGGGCCAATTTATTGAATGACTACCTGCACAGTAAAAAAGTCGGCAATATATTTGAGAGCAAAGAGCTTGATGATATTCTCGACCTATGCCTATCCTGCAAAGGATGTAAATCGGAGTGCCCATCAGGAGTCGATATGGCCAAGATAAAAGCCGAGTTTTTACAGCATAAATATGATCTGGTGGGTTCTCCACTTAGGTCGAAACTCGTGGCCAACATTGCCTCTTTATACAAATTAGGATCAGCTTTCCCGGGAATTTTCAATTTCTTTCTGCACAACAAGGCATTTTCCTCTCTGATCAAATCACTGACCGGCTTTGCGCAAAAAAGAAGCATCCCGGGATTGGGTCAACAAACACTTCGCAATTGGTGCAAAAAGAACCTGAATGGCCTCAACAGCAGTCTGACTTCTCCCAAAGGATCACTATATTTTTTCGTTGACGAGTTTACAAACTTCAACGATACAGAGATTGGAATAAAGGCCGTCAAGGTACTGAATCATCTGGGATACATTGTATTGACAGTCGACCACGAAGTCAGTGGGAGAACCTTTCTTTCGAAAGGATATCTTCGGAAAGCTGCCAGAATCGCGCAAAAGAATGTCTCTATATTTGAACCACTTATCGATGAATCGCATCCTTTGATTGGTATCGAACCGTCGGCCATCCTGACTTTCAGGGATGAGTATCCGGACTTGTTGCGTGGGGATCAGAAAATTGCTGCTCTAAAAATTGCGAAGCACAGTCTGATGATGGAGGAATTCCTGGTTAGAGAACAGGAGAAAGGAAATATTTCGGCAGAAAGCTTTACCAATAAAGAACGGACAATCAAACTACACGGCCATTGTCAGCAGAAAGCCATTGCTTCAACGATGCCTACGAAAAAAATGCTGTCCTTGCCACTTAATTACCATGTTCAGGAGATTCCTTCGGGCTGCTGCGGCATGGCAGGATCTTTTGGCTATGAAAAGGAGCATTATGACCTCTCGATGGAAATTGGGAACCTTGTATTGTTTCCGGGATTGATGCGCTTAACAGCTGATGTGGTTATCGCGGCACCCGGAACCAGCTGCCGCCATCATATTTTGGATGGCACAGGTAAAATGGCAATACATCCGGTGGAGGTACTTTATGAGGCCATTCAGCTAAAATTGCCAACCTCCGCTCCGAGTAAATAAACTATGGATTAACACATTATATTATGCAAAATTTCACCTCCATTCAAAGACGATTTACCCTGTTGCTCTCTCTAATCTTGTGTTCAGCACTCTTATGGGGAGCAGATCTGAAAATCAGCTGGCGCGATGGGAAAGACAATTTGTACAAACATCCGGCACGGCTAATTGTTACTTCCACAGCTAAGGGAAAACCTACAGCCGGAGCCACCATTTATCGCAATGAAGAACCTTTGGGGGTGACCGATTCGCATGGCCAGTTTAATACCACAACGCTCAATACGGCGGCAGTGAAATACACTTTGAAAGCTTGCATAGACAATCGATGCAGCGAAAAGACCAGTTATCAGGTAGTTGTATCTGAATATCCGTACTCCGCCTTTATCAGCATGGGAGAAAACCCATCAACATCCATGTCATTTACCTGGCATACTTCCGGGAAAATAAAGGTTACTCTGGTGGAATTTGTCAAAGCCGATGACAAATTGGGATTTCAAAGTCTGCAGGCATTGAAGACAAAAGGAACCTTCTATGTTCATGAAATGATTGATGTTGATAAACCTGAAGGGAAGAAGTACAATGTTTCAATCCACAAGGCAACCATCAATGATCTGACACCCGGAACGCAATATCTCTATCGGATTGGTGACGGCAAAAATTGGATGGAAGGATCTTTCAGGACTGCTCCTGAGCAAGGGAATAGCGAGGAAATTAAATTTCTTTTCCTGGCGGATTCACAGGAATCCAGCAGGGAAAACTATCAATCCTACTTTAGAAAGGTTATAAGCAAAGCCTGTGAATTAAACCCGGATATACGTTTTGTTGTACACGCAGGGGATATGGTTAACAGGGGAATGAACGGTCAGGAGTGGGGATGGTTTTTCGAAGCCGGTGAGAAGTTTTTTAAGAACCTGCCATTTGCACCTATGGTCGGCAACCACGAAACAGGAGGTGTAGTTACTTCCGGACCACAGCAAGAAAATCTGGCGTATCTCTCCTATTTCAACAACCCATCGAACCATACCGGCACTTTTGCTGAAGGGAGTTCCTATTCATTCAATTTTGGAACTGTTCATTTACTCTGCCTTGATAATGAGGATCTGTTTGATGCGATCGAAGTTCAGTCCAAAACAGGTGAAAAAAAGTATCTGGAAAGTGCCCTGGATTGGATTAAGAAGGATTTAACGACAGCAACGCTTCAAAACAAATGGAAGGTTGTCACCATGCATCAACCAATTTATGGGGCCAACCGGGATGAAGATGATTTGAGAAAAGTGCTGGCACCTGTTTTCGACAAGGGAAAGGTGGATTTAGTCATTACCGGCCATGACCATTATTATTTCAGAAGTTTTCCAATGAAATATGATAGTTTGAAAAATGACGGGGAGATTGTGCCTATCGACCAGTTTGGGACTGTCTATCTGATTGGTGGATCAACTTGCGCCAAGATGTATCCCCAGAAATTTGCCAAGCCCTACCAGGCTGTCGTGATGGCCTCAGGAGAATTTCCCGGGAGGTATCCAACTCTTCGAAATGATCCGCTGACACTGCAAAATTACTCAACATTTACAGCATCCCCGGCAAAGCTGCATTACAGATTCTTTGACAAAAACGGGAATTTGAAAGATGAGGTAGTGTTACAAAAACTTGGTAAGAAATAGAATAGAAAAGGGAGCGTTTGGCTCCCTTTTCTATTCTATTTCTTACCAGATTTTTGCTCGCTTTTCGGGAGTCAGATACATCGACTGACCTTCTTTTAAATCGAAAGCAGCATAGAACTCAGGAAGATTCTGCAATGGGCCCAATACCCTGAAGCGACCGAGTGAATGGACATCCTCTTTGGTACGTCGAAGAATCTCCTTGTCGCGGGTATTTTGTCCCCAGATATGGGCATAAGCAAGAAAGAATCTTTGATCCGGCGTAAATCCATCAATGGGTTCCTTTTGTGTATTTGCAGTTCGGAAAGCCTGAAATGAAATGTTGAGTCCGCCGAGATCAGCAATATTTTCGCCCAGACTAAGTTGTCCGTTGGCATGAATCGTATCCAGAACGACAAAACTATCATACTGATCAACGAGAATTTTGGTGCGTGCATCAAAACGGGTAGCGTCGTCAGCGGTCCACCAGTCGGTCAAGTTTCCTTCCTTGTCAAACTTGCGTCCCTGATCGTCAAACCCGTGAGTCATTTCGTGTCCGATGACGACTCCAATGGCCCCATAATTAACTGCATCGTCTCCATCCTTGAAAAAGAAAGGTGGCTGCAAAATGGCAGCGGGGAAGACAATCTCATTCTTGTCCGGGCTGTAATAGGCATTCACAGTCTGTGGTGACATGAACCATTCAAGTTTATCGACGGGCTTATTGATCTTGCCCAGGCTGAATTCAGTCTCAAATTTGTTGGCCCGCAGTACATTCAAAACATAGGCATCGTCTTTTATTTCAAGGCCTGAGTAGTCTCTCCATTTGTCGGGATAGCCAATCTTTACATTGATGGTAGCAAGTTTCTCCATGGCTTTTGTTTTGGTCTCCGGACTCATCCATTCGAGGTTTTGAATTCTTTCGCCCAGGGCAATACGCAGGTTCGAAACCAGTTTAACCATCCGGTCTTTTGCCGCCTGTGGGAAATAGGCGTTGACATAAAGTTGTCCCAATGCTTCGCTGAGAGCACCACTGGTTACACCCAGCACTCTTTTCCAGCGTGGACGCATCACTTCAGTACCCGTCATGGCTTTCCCGTAGAAATCAAAACTGGCTTGTACAAAATCAGAAGAGAGATAGGAAGCCGTCTCATTGATCAGGTTCCATTTCAGATAGATTTTCCAATCTTCGACCGGAATAGCTGTGAGCAGAGCACTAATCTCTTTGACAAATTCAGGTTGATTGAGGTTGACAGACCCTGGATTGCCAATTCCCATATCGGTAAAATATCTGTTCCAGTTGAAAACCGGTGAGAGTTTATTCAGCTCTTCGGTGGTCACTTTGTTGTACGTTTTGTTGGGATCACGCATCTCCAGACGTGACATGGCTGCCTTTGCCAACTTAGTCTCAAGAGCCATTACCTTTTGGGCATTCGAAGCGGATGTTGCCTCATCATTCCCGATCAATTTGAACATGGTAGTCATGTAGGTAAGATATTTGGCACGCAGATCAACCGATCTGGGATCTTCGTTCAGGTAGTAATCACGATCGGGCATTCCCATACCGGCTTGGGTAAGTTGCGCGATGACCATAGTGCTGTTGCGGGAATCAGCAGAACCATAAAGCCCAAAAAGTGGAGACAAACCATATTGATGGAAACGTATGAGGGCAAGTTGCACCTCATCCGGGGTACTGATCTGATCAATCTCTTTTAGGAATGGAGTAATGTGCTCCAGACCTTGCTTTTCTATTTTAGCTGTATCCATACCCGAATTGAAAAGAGTAGCGATTTTATCACCGATAGAACCCTTTGCGTTGTTGGCGGCAGCTGTGGTTGTAACCAGATCATTTACTTGCTTTTCTGCCAATTCTGCCAATTTGTCGAAAGAACCATACCGACCGCGGTCGGCAGGAAGAGGATTGAGTTTCTTCCATCCACCATTCGCATAAGTGTCAAAATCGTTTCCCGGAACGACAGTTTTGTCCAGATTGGCTGGGTCGATGGCCGGCTCAGAGGCTTGCTTTTTAGGCTCTGTACACGACAGTATAGTTGCAATGATCATAAATAATGAAATTGAAATAACTACTAAATTTTTCTTCATGGGATTAGATCTAATTTAAGTTTCCAAAGATATTTAATTTTAATAAATTGAAGGAAGATTGTGTGTCTCCACGAAGTACATGTCAACATTTTTGTAACTCTTGACATCAATTTTTCCGCGATGGGTGCATTTAAACTCCTCCTTCACATAGGCGTAGGTGGTACCAGAAATATTTATCCGGCCGGCCTCCCCATTGGATTCAATCCTGGATGCAAGGTTCACTGTTCCTCCCCAGATGTCGTAGGCAAACTTATTTTTTCCTACGATTCCGGCAATTACAGGCCCTGTATGAATACCAACCCTGGCTTCAAAATAGAAATCGCTCCCTTCAGAAATTCTTTTTTGCTTGACCTCTTCTAAAAATGCAGTCATATCAATTGCTGCGCTGATAATTCTAACTTCATCATTCATGCCGGGAACGGGGATACCGCTTGCTGCCATGTAGGAATCGCCGATGGTTTTAATCTTTTCAATGCCGTGAAGTTCGGCAATCTCGTCAAAGCGGCTGAAGATAAAATCAAGCTCCTCAACCAATTTTTTCGGTTTAACCTCTTTGGTGCGCTGAGTAAAATCCTTGAAATCAGTAAATAATACGGATGCTTTGGGGAAATATCGTGCTTCAACAGCTCCGGCATTTTTTAACTCTTCGGCCACTTTTGTTGGCAGGATATTTTTCAGGAGACTTTCAGAAAGATCCCTCTCTTTGATCAAATCGGAAGTGCGTTGCTTTACCTGTGACTCCAGGCTATCATATAGCAAAGCATTTTGGAGCGAGACGGATAGTTGAGACGAAAGCAGATTGAGGAGATCAATACTTTCCTCAGTAAATGCATTGACAATATGATCATTGACCAGATATATCATCCCAAGTATTTTACCCTGATTGATGACAGGACTGCAAAAAACAG
>CAIRSO010000434.1 GCA_903881215.1 uncultured Bacteroidia bacterium | reverse complement strand
CGTCACCGTTCACACCCTACGCCATTCGTATGCTACGCATTTGATTGAAGATGGGCTGAATATTGTCACTGTTAAAGATCTGCTGGGTAGGGTGTCCAATATGTTGTTCCCTTTTTCATCCAGCTTTCCTCATTTGTTTTGTACGCAACTGTACAAGATTTGGAGTCAGATTTTTCTTTGCCCAGGTTTCAATATCTCCAATGCGTTTTTCTTCTAAAGCAATTTTAAAGTCAAACTTTTCGCTTTGTTCTTTGTTTGTTAATCGTGTGTAAATAGGTACAAATAAGACATATGGAGTAACACCGTTTAATTTATTTGTTGACTTTCGAGTCTTGTATCTACCAAAAATCGATTCGATAATATCTGAAGAATTGTTATGTGCCACCAGATTTGAACCTATCAACATTACTTCTTTTCGAAGAAATTCAACAATACATTTTCCTAACTCAATCATTCGCAAATTACCACGTAAGAGATATTTTTCTATTTCTTTTTGACATTGGCTGATTGTTGCTCTTGACAATCCATTGTGCTTACAAATATATTCAATTCTCTCTATACACTTTGTAACATCCGACAACTCATCTATCAGAGAAGCATTTGCAGGTATAAAGGAAAATACTTTTCGTTCAACTACAGTCAGCGTATGATAGATGTCAAGCATTTTAGATGACCATTTAACCCAACTCGAAAGGTTGATAAAACGAGCGATAGTGCGCTGAGTAGGAGGAAGTAAGTATGCTATCTTCTTCATATTGTACTTAAACTTTGACTCGGTCATTAACTTAACGTATTCTTTAAAATCAGACTTTTCCTTATATGCTCTTTCCAAATACATACCTAAAGAGTGGCTAATGTCGTGCTGATGACTCATCAGGGCACATCTTACTCCCTTATTCATTATTGAAGCATTATCGCTTATAACATATTGTGGGTTGTTACCGACCTTTTTACCGGCTTTACGAAGCTGTGCTGCAACGCCCTCTCCATTCCAACTATCTGCTATTGCTATATCAAGTACACATACATCCGCGCAATTCAATGGTCGTCCTTGATGCTCAGCTGGTACTCCGAGTGTAAGAAGTAACTTCTCACTTCCTATCATCATACTTTCATCAACAATTACTGCATAATCAACATTTTGAAATGGAACTCCAGCCGTTTCATAAACTTGCAACCCGCACTTCTTCACCCAATTCTCAATCGTATTATAACAAGGTATTGTACCTAAAAGACCATCAAAGGTATCGTTTATCACACTTAAAATTTCCACCACCGAACGTAATCCGCAATTAACGCGTGTGTATAGTAAAGTGCTCAATCTGACAGTAAGCTCAGAATATTTATGTCGTTCGATAGGTTCGAAAGTGATTGTTCTTGTTCTTTGTTCAATATGATTGTTCGTGCGTCTTTTTTTTTTAATTCTCTTTGCAATTTTGCCTTTTTATATTTTGAGTTATCTAATTTCTGAGAGAGATTCTTATTCTTGTTTTTTAATACAGTAATTTCTAATTTTAACAGTTTGTTTTCAGCTTTAATATCTATCATTTTTATCTTTATTT
>CAIRSO010000433.1 GCA_903881215.1 uncultured Bacteroidia bacterium | reverse complement strand
TTTTTCATAACAATAAATTTAAATTTATATTCTTAATTTATTTTGAATAATAATACACCTAGATTTCTAGATTTTCCATCAGGTCCTCTAGCTTTAATATCCTCAACATAAACTTTATTACCTTTCGTAACTTTAGCAAATACACTTTGCTTCATATTTTGAGTAATTCTATTATTTTGAGAAACCTCTTCAACAAAATAAGCTCCAATTTTAGCACTTACTCTAAAAGATTCAACATTAAATTTTAAATCAAAATCAAAATCTTTCATTTTTGCATCAACTGTTGCAGCAGCTGCTAAACGTTCTTTTCCAACATCACCACCTGACATACCAAGTACTTCTGCAATAGGATCAGGAACTGTTTTTATACGAAATTCAACAGAACCCATATTTTGCTTCTTTCCATTAAAATCAGCAGTAACAGCAACTTGACATTTTCCAGCACGAGTAACTCTTACAATATACCCACCAGAACTTGATTTAGAAATAGTACCAAAACCACTTGGAGTTAACGAAGCTGTTATTTTATCAGCAGGAACACCTGGTACTGAAATTTCAACAGGATTATCAGGACCAATATAAAACACATTCATTTTTGTTGGAGAAACAACTAAACTTGGTTTCGCTACTTGATATTCACTTTCAGTAAAATAAGAAATATATTGATCAGAATTTGGCCTTTTCACCTTAATTTCAGCTTTATACTTTTGCGGTCCAACACCGCCACCTACAGCTTTAAACGTTGGTAAATTTGTTTTAGAATCTAACCCGATTTCCCTACCATTAACAAGAACTGTAGGAGGTGCAGTTGTATCAAATGCAGCTAAAAAAATTTGTGCTGTATACTCATTACCTTGCATAATATAAGTTGTAGATGGAACAACTATTGGCACCAACTTGTTAAATTTAAAAGAAGTTGCATCTAATTGCCCATACATTAAATTTAACACATCTCCTTCAACATTTCTAACAGCGGCCTGCATTTGAGTTAAAATGGTAATAACTGCCATTAACGGTAAATATTCAAAATTTGCACTTTCCCATGGAATCATCCCTGCTTCTTGTTTTTTTCCTTTAACTTTCGCAGTTGTTAAACTAGTTCTAATACTTTGACCTAAAGTTGATAGAGAATCAGAACCATAAACTAAGGCAACACCTAAAACCCAGTTTCTATAATTTTCTATATCAGCTTTTAAAAATTTAGCATGTCCATTTTTACCATCTTGCCCAACCATTATCTGTGCTGGAATATTTGTATTATCTTTATTAATAACTTTTTGTTCTATCGAAAAAGTATCTTTAGTTTCTTCATTAACCATATAATACTTAGAACTTCCCGGTAATTTAAATAACTTTTCACGTGGAAGTTTATCAGCATAAAAAATTATAGTATCTTTATAATACTGCATTCTTCCAACTAAGCTATCAGATTTCAATTTTAATAATTGAGAATAATCATAAGCGAATTGGATAATTCCACCCAAAACTGTTGCTCCAATAATTGGTTGTTTATTTTCAATGATTTGACCCTTTCACCTGATTTTGGGTATTCCCCGCGGGCTGGC
>CAIRSO010000432.1 GCA_903881215.1 uncultured Bacteroidia bacterium | reverse complement strand
CGTTTAGGAATGAAGATGGCCTTGCACCAGTGTGATGGTTGGGCTACAGCTGGAGGACCCTGGATGACACCTGCACAGGGAATAAAAGAAATCGTGTGGACAATTAAAGAGGTTGAGAGTAGTTCCAATGTTCAAATTAAGCTGGAGCAACCAAAAGTAAAGTTGGATTATTACGAGGACATCGCCGTGATTGCGGTTCCTGACCAAGATAAATCAGCTATAAAACCTGTGAAAATTTCCATGGATGGGGCAAAAGCCTCCGCCCTGATGGATGGCAATCCTGCAACCGGGGTTAAATCGGGAAAGCTGATTGAAATAGCATTTGCTGGTCAACAAACCATTCGCACC
The DNA here is from genome assembly GCA_903881215.1 of uncultured Bacteroidia bacterium. Lineage (GTDB taxonomy): Bacteria > Bacteroidota > Bacteroidia > Bacteroidales > Prolixibacteraceae > CAINVV01. The sequence continues at coordinate 1,563 of CAIRSO010000432.1, read as the reverse complement.
ATTGTATTTCATCTTCCCAATTTTAACTATCGTTTAGGAGGGGCTAGGCCCGTCACCATCAAGGTATCTGAAGATGGTAAAAATTTTAAAAATGTTGCCGTCCTGGATTTAAATCTTGATCTAAATCCTGTTATAAGCAAAACGGTAAGTGCATCCTTCCCCGCAACTTTAGCCAAATATATCAGAATAAATACAGGTAAATTAAATCAGTCGGAGATAGGGGAGATAGAGCTGCGTGCCCAGCCAGTGGTTGATTTATGGGAGGTAAAAGCCGGATTTGCACGCCAGCGGGAGCACGGAGGTGAATCCCCCTGGATGGATGCCGCTCCCTTTCCTATAGAAAAGCTAACTGCTGAATTTGTAATAAGTAAAAATTCGGTACTTGACTTAAGCGATAAGCTAGGGAAAGATGGTATTTTAAACTGGAAAGCGTCTGCGGGTAAATGGAAGATTATCCGTCTGGGTATGACTGCCACGGGTAAGAACGTTGCACCTCGTACCAATGCAGGGGAAGGTCTTGAAGCCGATAAGATGAGTGGAGATGCCATGAGATTTCACTTTGATTCCTTTGCCAGGGGTATGATTGCTGAGCATAATAAGGGTAATGAAAAACCAATCTTTTCGGTACATGTCGATAGCTGGGAGTCCGGACATCATACATGGAGCAGCTACTTCCGGCAGGAGTTCGAAAATCGATGTGGCTATTCGATGATACCATATCTGCCAGTGCTTGCCACGGGTATAATTGTAGGTAGCGCAGAAGAGTCGGAACGTTTTCTTTGGGATGTGCGTCGAATCATGGCAGACCTTATCAGGGATAATTTTTATAAGGTGATGCGCGAAAAGTGCCACGAAAACGGGGTGCTGTTTCAGAGCGAGGCTGCAGGCAGGCAAATGTTTATGTATGATCCAATCAACTACAATTCAATGACAGACATTTCTGTGGGCGAATTTTGGATGCCGGATGAATTGCGAGTGGATTGCCGTGTAGCAGCTAGTGTCTCTCACATCTATAACCATCCCATTGCAGCTGCAGAGGCGTTCACCTCTCTGGATGGAAGTTTTCGTGTTGATCCATTTGCATTCAAGACCCTCGGCGACAAGGCTTTTTGCACGGGAATCAACCGGTTTATCATTCACCGCTATTGCATGCAACCCTGGATGAATGTAGAACCGGGAATGTCATTTGGCCCATACGGAATTAACTTTGAGCGTACCAACACCTGGTGGGAAAGTGGGGGCAAAGCATGGTGCGGGTATCTTACCCGTTGTGCTTCGCTTTTACAGACCGGAAAATTTGTGGGTGATGTCATTTATTATATAGGCGATGATACACCTAATTACCTGGGACATAGAAATGAGATATGGAATCCCATACCCGCAGGCTACGACTACGACGGCTGTAACCTTGAAATCCTAAAACAACTTCAGGTGGCCAGCAACGGAGATTTGGTATTGCCTCATGGAATGCGATATAAAGTGTTGTTACTTCCCGACAGAGAACATGCTTCTCTGGCCTCTGTACAAGAGGTAGAGCGATTAGTAAAGGCGGGGGCTACTGCT
>CAIRSO010000431.1 GCA_903881215.1 uncultured Bacteroidia bacterium | reverse complement strand
GAGAACGAAAGTAAACCAAGAGAAAGAAGCATACTCAGACCTATAATGATCATTCGCTTAGGTTTTTTCTTAAGTTCAGGAAGATATGGTTTATCCAGAATCAATACAGTAGGAGTTTCTTTTTTCTCTTCAACCTTAGCCTGTTCGTAAAGTGGCAAAACATAAATCAGTAACTTATTCTGGATTTCAATATTTCTAAGAAGTCTTAAATAGCTAGTTATCTTATTTGGTGCTCCTTTTAATCTTAAAAGTCTATCATCATTGTCAGAATTCTTAATTTCCGTTATATGTTTTTTCAATGAGGCTATCTTTTGCTCCTGCATTTTCACTTCAGATTGATCAGGGGACAACATTTTCCTAAGCAATTCCATTTTAATTTCTTCAGAACTCAATTCAACTTCCAATTGAACCTGTGATTGAACTATGGCTTTTGCTGTTACATCCGGAGCTAATCCATAAATCTCCTGAAAATTTTTCAGACTGTCTTCTGCTTGAGTTAAATCTTTTTTAATTAAATTATACCTGTTCTCAAGAAACTCTCTATTATTCTTTGCATTTAAAACATTTAACTCTGTGTTAATTTTGTTTAATTGTTCAACCAAAAAATCTGCCATTTCTTTAGCTCTTTGAGGAGAATTATCATATACACCTATTTCCAATGTACCTGATTTAGTATCTTTCCCAACCACCAGTACCTCTTCTCTCACCAATTTTAGAGTTTTCTCTATGTATTTCTGGTTATACTCTTCCATCAGGTTGAATTTAACTATTACTTCTTCCAAACATCTTCTACTGTAAATAATCTGTGAATACATTGCTAATTCTTTAGATGCGGAGCCTCCACCAGACAACTCATCCAGACCACCAATATCGGGCATACTACTACCCAAAAGATTACCAATGCCGCTCATTTTACCAGATGCTTTAACAGTAGCACTGGAATAGAATATTGGATCCAAAACAAAAAAGACAATGAAAGAGACTACTAACACGATTAATAAAGTGACAATAGAAATAAATTTCTTATATCTGAGTAATATTTTAATATTATTTATAACTATCGAATTTTCCAAGTTTTTATCCATTTAATTTAATCACTAAATATTTTTTGTCATATATTTCTAAAGGCATTAATTATTTTGTTTTATCAACAAATAAGTTGTCAGGATACTTGCCACAACCCCGATCATTGTTGCTATAATCGTTAGACTTTCTTTGAACTCTGTAGGAGATTTTTTAGGAACATAGATAAAATCTCCAGACATTATTTTAGTTTCGTTTGTTTTATACCAACCCCTTGAATTAAATTTAATTACTCTTGTATCACTTTTATCAGCAGCTAATGAAAACCCGCCGGATTTATTAATATAATACTCGTAATCCTCATTTTCTTTAAATTGTACATATCCTTCATTTAAAACTTGCCCATAAACATATACCACCTTTTTATCATCATTAATATAGATAACATCTTTATCTTCAAGGACAATATTCTGGCTTAAATCATTATATTGAAACAATTTTTCAAAATCAACAACCATTCGATTTCTCCTGGAAATAACGTCTCTCTCAAAACTCGCCTTATCTTTTTCATTAATAATTAAGTCATTAGTTCGCATGTTTATTAAAATTTCGTTAGTATCCTTCTTTGTATATTCCTGATCATATTTTCTAAATACAATAGACAAAGGTAGGTAGGCAGTAGACTTAAACCCACCAGTCATTTCAATAACATCCTTTAATGTAGTATTTTTAGGAGTTATCGGGTAAATTCCCGGATTATTTACTTCACCTAATACAGTAACACTAAGATTTTTTGCAAAATTAGACTTATATTTTACTATAATTCTATCAAAGAGATTAATTTTAAAATTTTTATTATCTTTAAATGACAAACTCACAACTTCATATTTGTTAGTTGAAGAAGAAAGGCGGAAAACACGGATACTATCTTGATCGGCATCAGCTTCAAAACCTCGTGCCAATCCGATTATACTAGCAAGGTCATCATTTTTGTTGTACTCATAAACACCTGATAGTTGAACCGCACCTTCGATTGTTATGTTGTTTTTTGAAAGCTGACCATAAGGAATTTTTATGATATCACCTTCCAAGAAATAAGGATTAAAACTATCGT
>CAIRSO010000430.1 GCA_903881215.1 uncultured Bacteroidia bacterium | reverse complement strand
GAGACTGGGGGACTGGGGGACTGGGAGACTAGGGGACTGGGAGACTGGGAGACTGGGGGACTGGGGGACTGGGAGACTGGGGGACTGGGGGACTGGGAGACTAGGGGACTGGGGGACTGGGAGACTAGGGGACTGGGAGACTAGGGGACTGGGAGACTGGGGGACGAGGGGACTGGGAGACTGGGGGACTGGGAGACTAGGGGACTGAAGGAAAACTTCGAAGCCGAGGCGTTCCAGGGCTTTTTTGGCCAAAATTAGTTCCGCTCCGGTTGCGGTAAGCAGAACTTCACCTTTGCTTTCACGTTTGATCCTAAAATCACCTTTGTCTGCATCAAATTGCAACTGATGATTGTTGGGAAAAAGTGCGTCAAAATAACCTCCACTGGCAACTTCCTCCGGAATTCCTTGCACGACCTTGTCTTCAAGCATCAGCCAGATACGATCTGCCATGGAAAGTGCCGTATTCAAATCATGTGTAGAAAAAATAATGCATTTCCCTTCTTCGTTTGCAAGTCGATGCAAAATTCTGACTATCTCATATTTATTGGAAATATCAAGATAAGCGGTTGGCTCATCCAGCACCATGATTTTTGTATCCTGCGCTAATGCCCTGGCAATCATTGCCCTCTGACGTTCACCGTCCGAAATCCTATTGATAAGCCGGTCTTCGTAACCTGAAAGTCCAACCAGGTGGATGGCCTTTTCAATGATACTTTGATCATTGTCATTCAGCTGACCAAACCAGTTTGTATAGGGAAATCTGCCTAGTCCGACCATATCCCGGACAGTAAGATTGGCCACCCTGACAATCTCGGTAGAGACAAAACTCATTTCCAATGCAAGCTCAGCTGCTGAATAATCAGAAACGGGGCGGCCGCACACAAGAAGTTTACCGGCAAGGGCGGACTGAAATCCGGCGATGGTTTTGAGCAAAGTGCTTTTACCAATTCCATTTCCGCCAATCAGCGCTACCATTTCACCCCCCATGGCATGAACTGAAATATCATTTTTTACGACAATAGTGGCTGAGGCACGTTCCTGGTAGCCTATTGACACCCCTTTACAAGCTATGAAAATATCTTCGCTCATATCAGATTGCCCCAATTTTTTTATGTTGAAAAATAATCCAAATCACAATGGGAATGCCAAGCAGTGAGGTGACAGAGTTGATTGGCAATGTGGTTGAATAGCCCGGAAGCTGTGATATCAGATCACCAATTAGCATGACGATTGCACCCAACAGCATGGTGGCCGGAATTAAACGGCTGTGAAGTGATGAATGGAAAAGCTTTCTGGCCAGATGCGGCACGATGATGCCAACGAAACCGATCGGACCGCAAAAGGCAGTAATGCTTCCGGCCAAAATGGAAGTGGAAGCAAAAGTTAGCAAGTACGCCAGCCTTAGATTCATCCCCATACTTTTGGCGTAATTTTCTCCAAGTAAAAAGGCATCCAAAAATTTGGCTGAGAAAAGGGCGATCAAAAGTCCGGCAAGAACAGATGGAACAAGAACCCACAACTGATCGCGGGTGGTGCTACCCAAACTGCCCATGGTCCAGACGATAAAAGATTTGAGCGAGGATTCGCTGCTGAAATACTGCATGACGCTAACTACCGCCAGGATGGCACTCGATATGAGAATACCCAATATCAGGACCGTCATCAGGTCCCGTAATCTGGAAGCAAGCAATACAACCAAAAACATCATGCACCCGGCTCCCAGCCAGGCGGCTACAACAATACTCCATGAACCTGTGATGGTAAAAAGCGGATTCCCATGAAAAATCCATCCCGCAGAGAGAACGAAGAGTGCCACTCCCAGACTGGCACCTGAGCTAATGCCAAGAATATCAGGGCCGGCCACCGGATTTCTGAAAATAGTCTGCATCTGAAGGCCGGCCACCGAGAGTGCTGCGCCTGCCAAAACAGCAGTAATAGCCTTGGGTATCCTGAATTGGAAAAGAATGGCCGCAATTTGTGGATCAGAATCTGATGGATGAAATAAGGTTGAAATGGATTGAAATAGAGATATGCGCACCGATCCCAACAGCAGATCCAGCATAAATAGAAATGCCAAAACCACCATCAGAAACACAAACCCAAATCCATTTATTTTTGCCTGGAACCTCATCTTATCATCTCATTTTCATTTTTTCTCATCTTCCCCCTCGACTCCGCTCGGGGACCGGCACCTCCACCCCTTCCATGCTTCTCCGTCTCTCCGTTTCCCGTTTCCCTCATCTCCGTCTCTCCGTCTCTCCGTTTCTCCGTTTCCCTCTTCTCCGTCTCTCCGTCTCCCGTTTCCCTCTTCTCCGTCTCTCCGTCTCTCCGTTTCCCGTTTCTCCGTCTCTCCGTTTCCTCTTCGTTGTTCACTGTACGTTCTTCACTCTCAACTCTCAGTTCTCAACTCTCAACTCTCAGTTCTCAACTTTTATTCCACTTTCTTATAGTAGCTAAAATCATTATCCGAAAAAATCTCCGGATGAAAGATCCTCACCAAATCCCTCAAAACCAGATCCGGGTGCACTACCCCACTCTCCCAATAGTCGTTTCCGCCGATAGGCGTTGAATGAAGGTTGTTGTTGTACACCCTCGAATTTTTTACAGCCGGTAACGCAGAAAATCTGGGATCAAAGGCCAGCAACTCATTTATATTGTTGACACTCCCGCAATTGATCCAAAAATCAGCCTTCGAGGCACGTAAAAAAACTTCTTCCAAAGATACCGGAAAAGCCTCTTTCGAAGTGTTCTCCCTCCATAAAAAATTACCTCCTGCATCATTGATCAACACGGCCAGATTTGATTGTCCACCAGCCATCCACCAAGTATCCTTGAAGGGCAATCCAGTGAGGACAGCCGGCTTGTCAGTAACTTTCGCCACAGCCAATTTTATTGCTTCATACCTTGATTCAATATTTTTAAACACAGAATCAGCCATTGCATCCTTCCCGAAAAATGCTCCAAAAAATTTTATCCATTCAGCCTTCGCCATCGGACTCTGCTCGAGATATTCTCCAACCAGAACAACGGGGATGCCAAGGTCTTTCAGCTTATTGATCTGAGTATTTATTTCGGAGCCAACGCCAAAAGCAAAAACCGCATCAGGCTTGAGTTGCATGATTAGTTCATAATTGAGGCCTTGCTCATAGCCGACTTCGCGGATACGGTTCTCATCGATGCCTCTTTTGACATCGGGATTTGTCAAATACAGACTACCAGACAAGCCCACCACAGGAGTAGTTTCGTTCAGTGCACTCAAATACCCAATATGTGTAGTTGACAAGCAGACAACTCTTTGCAAAGGAGTGCGAAAAATTTGCTTTTCGGTAAGCTCAGCAGGAATTTTCTTATCCCTGTCAATCAGGTAATAGTCGAAAAGATTGTCGGTCGACTTTTGCCAGGGATCGATGACCGTCAATTTCTGATACGTAGCAAAATGTTGAATGGAAAACCCGGTTGCAGAAGTATTTTGCACCAATCCAATTGTCTCCCTGGGAGTACTTTTACTTTTAGAACCGGAAAAACAACTGAAAATAAGGCTCAAAAAAAGGAGGGAAATGAAAATTCTGTGTGTCATTCTTCTGATTTTGATACAAAGGTGAGGATAAATTGGCTATTTGTTCCGGATAACTTTCACTTTCAGGACTTCCCGCTTCGTCAATGTTTCGACGGCTACAAAATAAACTGACGATCCCATCTGCTCTTTGCCAATTTCCATAGGCGATGTCGTTAACATCCTTTGCGTCTCTGAGATTTTGCGCCCCAACATATCATAAATGGTCACCCGCCCAAACTCTTCTTTCCCGGAATTGATCAGATATAAAACATTTAGCGAAGGATCTATCGGGTAATAAACCTTGAATTGCTTATCTCCAACCGGTGTGGGGCCTGGATTGGTTTGTGCGAAAGTAGTACCACAACCGTAAGAATTAATCAAAAGCGAAGTTTTTAGATTGATCTCCGGAATCCAGTAAAAAGGCTCCCAAAGTCCGCTGACAATACAAAATGCCCGGTTTTGATCGTTTCCAGTTCTGGGTTTGGAGCTGTATACAGCAACTGTATCACTACTGTTATTGTAATTGATCGTGTAACCAATAAAATATTTCCCAGTAATTGTGAGGGGTTGATCCAGAACGACAAAGTTCATGGTAGCCGCCTTCAACGATTTTATTGGTAATTGAACTGATTTCAAAAGAGCACCCGGAACACCGGTATTTTCATTCGTACTGTAAATTTGAAAGACAACTAAACTGTTGCTGTTGCTTACCCCTGAGATGGCCTTGGCCACCCCCACCGAAAAAGCAGAAAGGGTAGTCTTTTGGGTCGTATTAAATTCCTGGGCATAACTGAGTGTCCGCATGGAATTGTGTCCGGAAATATAACCTCTGCCATTGGTCATTTTCACCAATTCATATTTCTCATCTGGTAAAACATCGGAAAATTGATTGCAGACAGATGGACTGGTATAAGGATCCATGGCCTCAATTTTTGTCTCTCCTGTACTGCCTGGATCAAGCCATTTCTTCAATTGCCTGGTAACCATGTTTGTGTAGCTCCATTGGTTGGCAAACATGGCGAAATAATCATCCATATTACTCTCACAAGAGGCAAATCCGCCTGTCAAGGTACCAATAACCAAATTTTCATTACTGAACAAAGGTCCTCCCGATGAGCCTGCTTCAGTTGTACCCAAATCCCATTTTTTGATCAGAAAAAAGACGTTTTGTGCCTTCCCTTGCTGACTGTAAGTAGTTGAACCTATCGGTGGATCATTGTCGATTGTGACCTTTTTCACATCTCCTTTCGGATGATGAACAGTTCTCGTGGAAGCCGGGATGGTCTTGTTGCGGTCCCAGCCTGCATAATATGGCCTGTATGAAGGTGGTGGCAGCATTTCAAGTTCAACCAGCGCAAAGTCAAGAGAATCGGATCGCGCCCTTAAAATAGAACCAGTCATGGATTGATCGGCATACCCATTCATACTTCCATTTTTGCCGCAATAAGGACTCTCATAATTGAATGAAAAAACGGTTCTCTGCGCGTCTGAAGCACTCGTGATACAATGACCTGCAGTTAGAAGATAAGGAGTTTTGTCCCTTTTGGTGTTGTTCACAAGAGTCCCGGTACATAGATCCGTTCCGGCAATAACAAGTTGTATTACAGCCTGTTTCTCTTTACTTATAATGGCTGCACCCTGGCAATATACATCCATATTGCATAATCCGGCTTCTCCCAATGGACGGGTCCCAATCGCATTTTTATATCCGTGATTGACTTTCGAAATATGAAGCTCACCGCGTACAGCAACTGATTCCGGCTCATTGTACTCTACAATAATTTCATCTCCCGGCAACGGAAAAATAGGTAACATTCCCGAAGTCTGTTCATTGTTGGCGTTGAAGGCTCCTCTCAGAATCTGATGATCCGGTGAATAGATAAAAATGGAAGCTCCGGTTGGCAAAATGGCACGTTCGAACAAAATGCTCAGTGAATAGGCACCTTTCGACCGAATGACGACTCTCCAAATTCTCATACCATTGGAAACGTCCCAAATGCCCGAATTGTCCGGACTTATATCCACGTCAAAGGCCTTGGCAAAGGTTTCCTTTTTATACTGACTTTTGGATTGTACCTCCTTGAGTTGAAGATCGAAGTTATTAACTGGTACCATCTCAACAACCGGAAGCTCCAAAACTGCACTTTTAAAATGATTGAAAGAAGCTGGTGAACCTCCGTAAGAAACCTGACCTTCAGAAGAAAAAGATAAAATAATGATTGGTATCAGGATCAGGAAGAGGGTACGTTTCGTCATCTATTATTGATTTGCCCAAATATATAATTTATCGCTTAAAGTAACAGCCTTCAATTTTTTTTGAAGCAAATATCAGCGAAATCCATGAAGCAACTCCAATCATAGAGGTTAATAGCATGCTTGCCCTGTCGTATGTGGTACCCAATCGTTCCGAGAATAGGTTTTTGAAAATCAGGTAAATCCTTGCCAGGAAAGCCCTCTTTACCAAGAAGCTGATAGACCGGTGAGGCTCCTACACAAGAGAGAAATTCGCCCTTGGGATCTGACCACTGATCCTCTTCTGCACTGCAAACATACAGTGGACGAGGTGCTAGGAGCGCCAGTAGTTCGTGCTGGTCGAGCGGCAGATCCTCCTCCTTCAGATTGTATTTCCTAAAATTTTCACAAAACCAATGAGGAAATGAGGTATTAATTCTGCCGACTGTTTCCCCGTAAATACGCTTAGATAAGGCTGCACCTCCGCAACCGGATTCGTTGGAGATCACAAGCGCAAACCTTTTGTCTTTTACGCCTGCCCATAAAGCAGCTTTACCCAATCTGGAATGACCCAGAACCGCTACTTGTTTTGCATTAATTTCTTTTACTTTTTCAAGATAGTCCATAACGCGGGAAAGTCCCCAGGCCCAGCCAGCCACAGTGCCCCACGAAGAGGTTGACCTGGTCTCTTTGAACAGTGTGTGAACGCCATTTTTGAAGCCATCGTCAAAATCCGGATCTGCATCCCCGCAATAAATTGTAGCCACGCCATATCCACGGGCAAGTACTTCTGCAATTGGCCACGACTTCGCATCGCTGCCCCTCTGGGATTCCGGAGCACTATTGTCGGTGGTTGTGCCACGGCTCTTCAACCATGAAGTGGTGATGGCAATAGCCGGATCTTTGGCAACGGTATGATTTCCGCTGAAATTATATCCCACAAACAGAGGCACTGGTTTATCAGATTTTGGCAAATACAGCAAGACATTCATTAGTATTTCTACCCCATCCTTTTCGAGTTTTAACTGAACTTCCCTCCGGATGGCTTTCCCATCCAGCGAATTCAGATTTTCTGAAAGCAATACCGATGATAAACGGACTTTCCCGGCAGGTGTTGTGCCATATTCAACATTCTCAAACAGGTTAACCAATTCAATGCGTCTCTTTTTCCAGTCACTTTTGCTTTTTACCGGAACTCCATTGTTAAAAACCAGAGGATCCGGCAAAGTATAGGCAGGCATTTTTGATTCGTCGTAATTGGCAACAAATGTCTGGGCTACCAGGGTGGCCGAGAAAAAGAGAAGGATAACAGAGAGTAGAGCTAATTTCATTGTTTCAATGTTTAATAAGTGACTAAAGTGAACTAGAGTGCCTAAAGTGCCTAGAGTATTTAAAGTGCCTAGAGTGCCTAAAGTATTTCGCCGCAATCAGAATTGCGTTATAACTCATAACTTTTAACTCATAACTTTTAATTCAAACGCTTCAAGTTAGGGAGTTCCCAAGTACTTTAGGCACTTTAAATACTTTAGGCACTCTAGGCACTTTAAATACTTTAGGCACTTCTTCCTACCGTAAATTACTTCCATCATAAACTCTCGCTTCCACTTCGCCCCTGGCCACCATCAAGGCATTCATGGCCAATGCTTTGAGCTCATCCTGACCGGCATAAACAGACACTGGCGCAATGAATTCAACCCTTTCACGGATTAACGACATGAGCCTTCGGTCAAAAGCGATCCCTCCGGTGATAAGAATTCCATCGATTTTGCCTTTCAGAACAGTGGCCATCTCCCCGATGTATTTGGCAATCTGGTAGGCCATGGCCTCATGGTAAAAAGTTGCCTTTTCGTCACCACGTCTTACGGCCAGTTCTACCTCACGGGCATCGTTCGTACCCAGATAAGCAACGTAACCGCCATTGCCCGAAATCATGTTCATCACTTCCTGGTAATTGTATTTCCCACTGAAACAGAGCTTTACCAGATCACCTACGGGCAATGATCCACTTCGTTCGGGTGAGAATGGCCCCTCACCATCGAGTGCATTGTTGACGTCTACAACCCTCCCATGCTGGTGAACACCTACCGAGATACCGCCACCCAGGTGGACCACAATTAAATCGAGATCTTCGTAAGGCTGACCCACTTTCATGGCATGCTGACGGGCTACTGCTTTTTGATTCAGTGCATGAAATATAGAACGGCGGGTAAACAACGGATGACCCGAAACCCTGGCAATACCGTCCATTTCGTCGGTCACCACCGGATCGGCAATTAGCGCCAACATACCCGGATGTTCCTGTGCAATATCGAAGGCAATCATCGAACCGAGGTTGGAAGCATGGATGCCCATTACCCCCTCCTTGCAATGCTGCACCATCAGTTCGTTGATGAGATATACGCCCGACTCGAGTGGATAAGTCAATCCACCGCGGCCTATCACCACATGGATCTCATCGAGCGACATTCCCTCCATTTCCAACTGGTGCAGAATGGTTTTCCGGCGAAAGGCATATTGGTCCGAAATCGAAGGATAAGCAGACAAATCCTCAATGGAATGATGAATTGTTTTGAGGAAAATGCATATAGAATTTTCGTAGATGGCAATTTTTGTGGTGGTGGAACCAGGGTTAATCACCAATATTCTGACAAGATCCGAACTATCCATGAATATATTTTTTTAGGAAACAAGAGAAGCTAAAGCGATAGAATACTGTTTGGTTAACGTGGAGTCACCACGCGAAGTGAGAACCACAGGTACTTTAGCCCCAACCAGCATCGCGGCAGATTCAGCTTTGGCCAGTTTCATGTTGGTTTTATAGAAAACATTGCCGGTATCCAGGTTGGGGAAAAGCAGACAATCGGCATCTCCGGCCACCTCACCTTTGATTCCTTTGATGGTGGCAGACTCCTTGTCGATGGCGATGTCCAGAGCGAGTGGACCGTCTATAATGCACCCCGTAATCTGACCGCGATCTCCCATTTTAGAAAGCATAGCAGCATCTTTGGATGAATCAAGCTGCATCAGAAGTTGCTCGCTGGGAGCAATTACTGCAACTTTTGGGCAAATATTTCCCAAGGCATTGGCGGTTTTGACCATGTATCTGATCAGCTGAACTTTCTGACTTAGGTCGGGCAATGGCAATACTGCTACATCACTGACCACCATTAATTTATAGTAGTTAGGATTCTGAATGACTGTAACGTGACTCAGGACATTTCCCGACTCCATCAAACCCTTTTCCTTATCAAGAATGGCTTTGATAAATTTATCGGTAGAAATCAGGCCCTTCATGAGGATATCACCCTCCTTTTGACGGATCATCTGTACAGCCAAAGTTGCAGCCAACCGGTCATCCGGCTGATTGATCACTGAAAAAAGCGACAAATCAAAATTTTCATCGCTACAAATCTTCCTGATTAGATTTTCATCACCGATCAATACTGCGTGGATCAGTCCTCCCTTCACGGCATTGTAGGCTGCCTTGACGGAGTGGTTGTCGTTGGCACTCACCACAATCAAGGTTCTTTTGGGACGCTGAAGAACCGCGGGGAATAAGTCGGCCAATGCTATAATCATAATAATGTTGGACTTTTTAATTTACCCACAAATGTAGGAAAATAAGGATAAAGGATAAAGTTAAAAGGATAAAGTACGCTGCAAGCCAGATTTCAGCGATGATTCTCATGTCTAATGTCTTATATCTCCTGTCTTCGGGTTCAATGCTCAAATCACCGGAGTCCCCTACTTTATCCTTTTAACTTTATCCTTTATCCTTCTCTTCTTCAACTTTATCCTTTTAACTTTATCCTTTATCCTTCTCTTATTCTACTTTATCCTT
>CAIRSO010000429.1 GCA_903881215.1 uncultured Bacteroidia bacterium | reverse complement strand
TTTCACCAATGGTTATGTACCGTGGAACATTCCAAGTTCCCTCATAAACGATATTTTGCAAAAATTCATTGCCGTCTCCATTAAAAAAGGAGAATTCTGCTTTAAAAATATGGATGTTTAACGCTTTATAAATTTTGATCTGTTCCTTTAGAGCGATGGCATAAGTACGCCAATCTCCACCATCCAGTTTGCGAATAACCGAACCTCCATCTTCAATTTTTTCAATATTGTAGTTAAAAATCAGTTCAGTAAATGTTGGAAGGTGCTTCAATTTTTTCTCTAGCTGAACACCTCCAAAGTATTCATTGGCTGTAACAAAGCGGTCAAATCCAAGCCCGTTCTCCTTGGTATAGAGGCCAAAACCTTTAAAGGTAAAATAGTAGGGAGAAAAATTACTTCTGAAGACATCGTAACTAATCTCTTCTTTTCGGTTACTGTATCCGGCATCAATCCCCAGTTTGTAATTCCTGGAGGTTATTATCAGTGCAGGGTTGATTTTGAATCTGACATAAACATTCTGCGGTCTGGGGTCCTTTTGCTTGGCAGCTACACCTGCATAATAATCGATGCTGCAGCCCAGCGAGATCTTCTTGTTCAGCTGATAACCCACACCTCCTGCCAGGTTGTAATTTTCCCTGTGGTAATTGAGACCGGAAACAGAATCTGCCAGAATGTAGGGACTTCCATTGTACGGATCGTAAGTTCCGTTCCATTGACCGCCCGACTCGTCCATGTAGTGGTAAGCAAACTTTCCGTAGACAAATATTCGTTTTCTTTGTACCTGGAAACTTTCGGTTGAGAAAGAGTAGTCTTTGACGCTATTACCTTCACGGATCCGATGGAAATCACCCTGTCCATTGTCGAGGCCGGTTTCAAAATTCAACCTATTGATGGGTTGATTAAAAACCAATCCAGCCGCATTTCCTGTCTCCAGCCAGCTATTCCCTATCCTTATCAACCGGAAAGTGTTGAATGAACTGACTCGCAGGGAATCACCGGCATAGGCATAGCCCTGAGCAAACACGGCCAGCAATATGATGACAAGAAGCCTATTTTTCACGTTAAGTTGCATCTGAGATTGGTCTGAATCAACTGTCCATGCTCAGTGCATGGACAGTTATATTGATTAATGTTAGTTTTCGACAGTTGTAGGATTCACCCAAGGGGTTGGAACCAGATCGTGCAGGAAGTCATTGTTTGAATTGTTGGTGTCTTTGTAAATAACACGTCCATCCACAACTAATTTTGCTTTTCTTCTGATTGATTTGGAACAGTATGTACCGCCATCGATCCAGGTATAACCGGCATCTATGGAAGCAGGTAATCTTTTGTTTCGCTTGGCTTCATCCGGATAGACGATCTCTACCCCATCGATCACGTAACTTACTGGAATCATCAGATACTGAGTTGCAGAAGTACTTCCAGGTTTTGTCTTGAAATTGGCGGGATTAGCAACGAACTGCTCCCATGGTACAGGCAAGCGGAAAATAATTTCTGCATAGCCAAAAACCGAATGCAACCAGTCCACCATTGAAGTAGAAGTAGTATACATCAGAGTCATGTTTGGAACACCAGGAGAATCAGTATCCTTACCGGATGCAGCTACATAACTTTCCCAATCTGCCTTAGCGAGGTTCACGGGGGAAAGTGAATTGCCGTTTGGATCAGTCTTGTGGTCGATTCCATCCTGAGCGATCACTATACTTTTACCTGGTAAAACGGGATGCTCTTTTCCTGTTCCGGGAATGATCCACTGCTGGAAGGTAGTAGGCAAGCTGGTCATGGCACTGCCATCTGCATTCACCCAAACGTTTGGAGCAGAAGGAGTTTGCTCCAGGAATGCAATACACAAACCATCTGCATACAGCGTCTCGTTGGAGTTGTTGTAAATTTCGTGAAACTGGTCTGAATAATAAGATTTGGCATCAGATGTTTTGGAGCCGGAAAAATAGATCTCCTTGATGATAAAACCTCCAGTATTCTTGGCTAGCGTAAGCGTCATAGGCGCGCTGGAGTCTTTGCTCAACAGCACCTTGGTTAAAACTCCATTGAATACATACTCGTCGGTGCCTACTTTGACAGTAAAGCTGCAACTTCCGTCGTAGGAACCTTCAGTTAGCACAGAGGAGACAATTCCTGTGCCTCCGGTTGTGATCAAAATGGTCTCCCTTCCGGTCAGGGAATTAATGAGCTTCACTTCAGTTCCATCGGGAACTCCACCAAGAGTGAATCCGCTGGGAAAAGTAAGTGGAACAGTCAGTGTGTAAGTGGGAGTCACATTCTTTTTGCAACTGAATGCGAAAATGACAAGAAAAAGAATTGAGATGATTACTTGCTTTTTCATAAATAATAGATTAATATTAAACAGTTTACAATATAAATTTAAATTCTGCACCAAAATATGCGGTCTGATTACGCCTGATATAATAATCAGTATTCGGATTTTTGAACAAGGGTTTGCTGTTGAGGATATTGTTGACAAAGAAGGCCAGTTTGGCACGCTGTCCAATCTCTTTGGTCAGTTTAAGGTTGATGTAGAAAGTTGCAGGTAAACTCACTTGGTTGTATGTATTACTTTTATACTCCTTTACCATAAAAGTATAAGGTGAATCATACGTCATGTTGTTTTGCCAGGTGTGATATACCATCCCTTTGTCATAATATCCGATCGGATCAACAAACAGTTTGTCAACTCCCTCGGTTACGCCATAATTTTTCTGATTGTTCGTACCTTTTGAGAAATAAACTGGATCGCCATTGTCATTGGCCCAGTAATTCATATCCTTGTCAAACCATATTACCTGTGTACTGATTGATGTAATCATTCTTAAAGCTGGAATATGCGTAACGATTTGGAAATTTGAATTTAACCGCTGTAATACATTGCCATCGCCTCCAGGAAAGATTGGCAGATACGGAAAGCGCTGACCCAGGTAGCTGACCTGTTTAATTTCTCCATAAGGAAGAACCTGGCTTATTTTTTTGATGTGGTAATAGGCACCGTCTACGGAAAAAGTTGATCGCAACGATTTGATTCTCCCAAAATTGACTACGTATTCAATCCCTTGTTTGTCAATATTATAAGAGTTTTTTGGCATGTTGTAAGTGGCATAATCCTGGGCCATTGTGTAAGGAAGGCGAAGGGTTTGCCCATTTTCTTTGTAGAAAACATCTCCATTTGAAAAGGTTGGCGTTTTTCCTGCACCTGCCAGTGGATTCCACACTTTATAATCCATCACATAATACTGATTCTCCCAGGAAAATCCATTTTTTATCTTCTCCTTGAATCCTGTAAGCAGTACTTTCACGCCAAAAAGGCTGAAATCAACACCCGCTTCCAATTTGGTATTGGTGATCGGTTTCAGATCGGGATTGGTTACCCCTTCAATAACTTTGGTGGTAATGACGAGCAGATCCGGATAATAATTGAAACCAATCTCATCGTGGTAAGCCTTATCGGGATATAAATAGATCATAGAAGGTGTCTTGGAGGTCTGGCCGTATCCAAAACGAAACGAGAGATCCTGAAGCATTTTCTCGTTCTTCTTTTGAAAAATGTCGTAAGTTAAATTCAAGCGGGGTTCCACAGACATAAAACCATCCGTCGAAAACAGACCCTTGGGAAGCATATTGTTGTACCTTAAACCTGCTTGCATTTTCAATCTTGTCTGGCCAATAGGGATATTTAATTTCTCCTCCATAAACAAAGCCAGATTTTTACTGGCAGGAATGTCCTTGAACGATCTGGGTCGTGTTGAAGAGGCACCGCTGGGTGGACGGGTAGGATCGTAAATACGTCCGGCACCATTGTTTCCGGTGGTTCGCCACTCGGCTCCATACATCAGGTTACTGGTAACTTTTCCATATTTGCCCACTGTGTTCCCCTTTACTGTGGCAAAAAAGCTGTAAGGTTTCCCTTCAATGTTCAACTTGCTATCGTATGATGAAGGGAGCAAGGTCCCCACTGATTCACCGGAAACAGTAGCTGTTGGAAGAGGCACTGCTCCACTGCTGGAAGTTACCCTGTATTCGTAGTAATCCTGGTTTTCGAAGTCTCCGGCAAAATTATAAGTAAGGCTTGAGAGCCATGGCTTTTTTATTGCCCAGGTACCAAATAATTTGAATCCAAAATTTTGTTCCTTCGACTGATAAGTCTCTCGCTGGATCATGTCCGGGTCATTCTTATTATTGTCAACCGTGCTGAAATAAGAAAGTTTCGCATTCACACTCAAAGGATTGGTCTTCTTAAAATATGTATTCGAATACCCTAGCTGCCCCGTTACCCGGTTGTAGCTTTTGGTGGGCTGTCTCAAATCATCGAATGCATTCGTGTAATCGACGTCCACATTGAAGGCTCCGTTGTTCTCACCGGGAAGCAGAAAACCTTTTGAAAAAGTAGCCTGTTTGATCTTGGGATCTGCTTTTAGCTTCACATTTAATTTTGTCTTGCCCGCTTTTGTCCTAACCAGAACTGCTCCGGTGGTGAGTTCACCATATTCAACTGATGGAATTCCGCGAATGACTTCTACTGATTCGATGTTGTCGGTAGCGATCTGCCGGAGGTCAACCCCCTGACCTGCGGTTGAGTAACCTTGTGCAGTACCTCCGCTGGCGGTATTGAGGGTTTGCATGTTCGCGTCATTGTTCACGGGTGTGCCATCCACAATAATGGCAGTACCCATAGCACTGTTATTATCAGGGTTGCTAAGTGAATTGTTTATGTCGCGGATGGCGATCTGGTTGTTTCTGGCCAGATTCGGATTAAGGGTAACCTGTCCGGGCACCAGCTGCATCACATCTGCCAGACTATTTGGCTGAACATGATCGAGGGCTGTGCTCTCAATTTTCGAGGAAGAACTCAGGCTTGTATTCTCTTTCGCGACAATGACAACCTCCTGCAAACCAAGCGACATTTGATTGAGCATCATTTTGTATCCGGCAATATCCCGGTTAACGGTAATAGAGAATTCATAGGGCTGGAATCCCAAACAAGTAGCCTGTAAAGTATAGGTTCCGGCCGGGATTTTCTCAATATTGAAATCGCCTTCCGCATTAGAAGCAGTCCAGGAGTTGAGTTCCTTGATTTGAATAGTTACCATCTCTATCTTTGCTCCGCTCAGTTTATCGGTGACCTTTCCGGACAACCGAAAACGCGTCTGGGCCATGGTAACCAAAGGTACCAGCAGGCAAACCAACAAGAAATATTTTTTCATTAACCCGGACATACGCATAATAATTTGGTTCGAGAATGCTATTTTACAATCTCCTCAGATTCAAATTTAAAGACATTTACCATCTTCCCTTGTGTCTTGTCACGTTTGTTAAACGTAAGAGTATCGCTGTTCAGAGATTGCAAAACAGCTTGTGCATTGGTCAAAGAATCAACAAATGATACTGCTATCAACTCCTCATTTTTTTCGTTTAGCAAGGTACGCAATTCTATGACTCCATGGTTGTTTGATAAATGACTAACCAAATAATTGAGCTTAGCCTTGTTCTCCCTATTTTTTCCCATAGGCACTTTCAGGGTTTTAACACCTGCGCTTTTATATTTTGCAAACCCATTAAACTGGAGAATGAAAGGCTTGTAAAGAATATTAGAATAATCATCCAGGGTGATTGTTTTGAAAACAGGCGCCTTACTGACTGTATAACCAAGATCGACTGTTTTTGTTGACTCTCCAACCTCAAAGGTTAGGGTTTTGGATTCCAGGACAGACACAAGCTCGGCATCACTGATATCATAATCTCCCGGAAAATAAATCTTCACCAAAACCGGACAGGCAAATTCTGTTACCAGACCCACCGCCGCAGTCTTATCCGTTAAAAGTCTTGACAAGTAACTGAAATCAAACGGATCGAAGAATTTATCCAAATATACTGTTACCTCCTTCACCTCATCAATGCCTTTCTTCAGTGGTCTCAGGGCAGATCTTGCAGGGGTAAATAGCAATTCCTGAATCTTTGCCACGGTAAGCTTTTTCGGATCAAAATAGACTTTTACCTTGTTGTGCTTCACATAAGTGGCTACACCCAACACGCCATCAACAGGTTTCATCTGGGCTGCAAAAGCCATCGAACTGCCATAGCATTTGATATTTCTTAGTCCCGACTGGGTAAATATTTCAGCTTTTGCCATCTCCGCTTCTCCATACCATTTTTGATCGATGGTTGGAACTTCCCAAAGGGTTCCAATATAAATACCTGCAATGACCAGAACAACTGTTGCAATGGCAGGAATCCAGCGGAAGCTTGTCTTTTTATTGAGCTGCAGGGTATCTTTCACCGGGCACACTGCGATGCATTCTACACAGAGGTTGCAGTCAGCATCCCGCACTACTTTCAGGTTGGCAACGTCAATGGCCTGAGGGCATTTTTGAGAACACAACTGACAATCAATACATGAACTTTCGTTTCTGGTGATTTTGAGCAATGGAAATGTTTTGGTCGCAAAACCTGTCAGTTCGATCACATA
This sequence comes from uncultured Bacteroidia bacterium, assembly GCA_903881215.1. Classification (GTDB taxonomy): domain Bacteria; phylum Bacteroidota; class Bacteroidia; order Bacteroidales; family Prolixibacteraceae; genus CAINVV01. The sequence goes on along the minus strand of CAIRSO010000429.1, from coordinate 15,505 downwards.
TCCTCCAATGCAGGCAATCGCCAAAGGCCAGATATAATGAATGGTCAGACCGGCTTTGAGCAAAAGAATATAGCCAATCACGACGATTAAAAAAAATCCGGCGAATTTAAAAATATTGGATATCGCGCCAAAAGGGCAAATATATTTACACCAAAACAGACGAACAAAAACCGATCCCAGTATGACCAGGAAAATGGCAATGGAGGCATAAAGAACCACTACATCTGCGCTAAAGCCAGTGGCAACGGCATAATATGGGTCAAATTTCTTGCAAAATAATTCGTTCGACTGAAAAGTAAAATAGACCGTCAGGAACAGCAGAATATATTTGAGTGAACGTAAAATTTTGTCGGCAACTCCTTTGATGGTTACATTTACATTCAGCTTGTCACCTAGTTTAAACAACCATTCGCTGATCGTTCCCACCGGACATATATAGGCACAAAAAAGTTTGCTAAAAACTAAAACTGCCAGCATGGTGATAATACCCATGGCAATCTGTGCAGTAGTCATGGTGCATGATAATGCTTGATTTAGCAGGTAACTTCCCAATGCCTGTATACCCCCGAAAGGACAGTATGCTTCGAAATCGGGAACAAAATTGCTGTTGAATTTAGGGATAAAGGCGATAATCAGCATAAACAAAATCACTCCCCATTGAATCACAGGGCGGGGCCAGTTCGAAGTTTTCAGTTTTTTGCGCATAAAATGAATTTCAAAAAGTATTTAGGTTGTTTGGTATTTCGTTTTTTTGCTACGTTAAATAAATATCACTAAGGCACGTTTGAGTTCTTGTCAGAAACGAAAGAGCGTGCTCTGATCGTTCAAATGATGACTGTCCCGGTATTCGATCAATGCCTTCTCCTTTTTATCCTTTTTTGAGAGAAATAACTTTGGATTGGCACGACTTCCAAGCAATACACCCAGAAAAATCCCAAATGCCACAACGGCGGCCAATTGCAAGTACTTGTTATAATCGAAAGATTGCCTGACTGGTTTTACAAAGCTCCAGTTGATCTTTTGGACGACACGTTCAGTCAGACCCCTTGGAATTTCCACCTGCTCATCCAACGTATTCATGGTTTCACTAATCTTTCCGTATAAGTCAGAACAAGTCTCGCAATTTTTCAAATGGTCCATAAACTCAACTTCAGAGAGTTCGGAATCGATGTATTGGCTGGTTTGATTACAGTTCATATATGTATTGACGCATTAGGTTTAAAAATCTGGCGGTAAATCTTTTTTTTTTGAATTTTAGGGTTTCACAAGCCTGTCGCGACGTGCACAATCAATCTTGTTGCATATTTTACATTGTCCGCCGGCATCCAGCATCTCCTTCAGCAGCTCATCCAACAATTTTCTCTGCTCTTCTGTACATACACTTTTAACGTTTTTGAAATGTCTGACAGTCTGTTTCTTGAGAGCAGCATCCAATTGACCGATCCTGTTTGTCAAAGAATCCATTTTTTCATCTGAGGGTTTTTCGGAGGCAAGTTCATCCACCAATTCGAAATTAAGTTCACACTTTTTATCCAAAAAAACCTGATAGAGTCTGAAGACATCAGTGTTTAATGCTGACACCTTTTTAAATTGTTCAGGAGTTAGATGGAGCTCTGTTTGTAAAAACTGATCCGAGCTGAATCTGTTGTCACGAACCGAACTATTCTGCCTGTTCATAAGCAATAAGGTTATAAAAGCTGAAACATTGATGATCAGTAAAAAAATATTCAGCCATTTAAATATTTGCTGATGCTTGGTCATATTCTTTTATTTTAAATGTTTGGTAAAGTATGAATGGCATAATTTGCGAAGTGAAAACATCGCCCGATAGATGAGCGATTCGACAGATGCCTGAGAAAGATTTAACTTAAGGCATATTTCCTGGTGGGAGTAATCTTCAAATTTGTGCATAAGAAGCACTTTTTTTTGCATTTCCGGCAATCGGTCGATGGCAGAGAAAAGCATCTCTCTGGCTTCATCCTGCTCCATCTTTCGATCCTGGGTATCCCTATCGGCATAATGGATTTGGCCCAATACCGTTTGCAGAGGGGATTTCTTATTAGACTCCGGATTGGCTTTCGCCGGATTCTTCTTCCTTAAAAAACTGATGGATTTATTGTAAGCGATTTTAAACAGCCAGCCCGAAAGATCGTCTTCGTGACGAATTTGATGCGCAGAGCCGTATACCTTCAGAAAAACATCCTGAAAAAGATCTTCGGCATCGCTTTTATTTCGGACAATCCGGAAGATGGTCGCATAGACCATCTTTTTATGTTTTTCGACTAAAGTGCTAAATGCCTGTTCATTATGAGCCAATATTTTTTCAATCAGCTGCTTGTCGTTCACTTAATGAGAAGTTGCGTTTCAGGATATTTGGTGTCAATGAATTTGATTGCTTCGTCTCTCGTTTGGAACAGGTCACCATCGATTTCTTCCCAAGTCTCGCCCTTTTTCATGCCCACTTTGGTACAGCCTGCGATTGGTGCCAGAACCAAATCTTCGACTGCCTTCATCTTTATTTTGTCTGGCTGAATGGAAATCACTTTCGCTTCAATCTCTCTCACTTTCTTTGGGACGCCATCTTTGTCGGTTAAAATGACGATTCCGTAACAAGTCACGCCCTCCTTTATCCAATCTCCGACTTTTTTCTGCAACACTCCTGCGACAGCGGCCTTCTCCTCTGTGTATTTGTAATCCTTAATCTGTTGTGATTTTTTTCCTGAACCACAACTAAACAAAATTCCTGCAACGATTGCTACCAAAAGGACCGATGTCAACTGTCTCATTTTATAAGTTTTAATAGTTTTATTTCATCCTGGATAATCCATCCCGACGGTAATCACACTTTAGTTAAAGAAACACTCTTTTCCCATCGTTACCAATTCAATGACGCAAATATCTTAAAAAACCAGCGGTTAAAGTAACATTTTTGTTTTTGTTTTTTTTATGATTTTTTATTTTTGCCTCCCGAATTTAAAAAATCTTAAAAAATTAAGGAGGATCTTTTATGTATGAATTGTTCAGCTTCAACCATTGATTTGTCAGCCTCACCATTTTTTTACGTAAAAAATTATCGGAACTGATTATCTTTGAATTGATGAGCGCAACATTTACAAGAAAATACTTTGGCATCGCCTTTCTTCTGTCGCTGGTGATAGGCATTACCATCCAATTCCCATTGATCATTGGTGTACTTTTTGCGGAAGAAGGCGGTGGCGGCGGCCATCGGCGGGAAGCCTTCAATGCAGGAGTGGAAATTCTTGAATTCATCAATACATTTACCGTTACTTTTCTGCTGTTTACTCTCAACTTTTATTTATTGAAGCCATTTGCCAGGCATCATAAAATGAAACTTAAATCGGTGTTGCTTGCGTTTGTATTAAGCTTCATTTTGATACTGATCCTGGTTTTGATTTACAACCTCATCAAGCCCTATGCAGGTTCCGAGATAAATATCAGCAGGCATCACGACAAATTGTTGTTCCAGAATCTTTTTGCTGCTGCGCTGGTTTTTGGTTCCATTTTTATCATCCGGCTCATTTACCAGAAACAAACGTACGAGCTTGAGAATGAAAAATTAAGAACGGAAAGTCTTCAGAGTCAGTTCGAATCGTTGAAGAACCAGATGAGTCCTCATTTTCTGTTCAACACACTTACGGCACTTAAATCACTGATCCGGGAATCGCCCGACCTCGCCGGACAATATGTCAACCATCTGGCGCTGGTTCTACGTTACACGCTTCAAGGTAACGAGAAGAAAACGGTTACCTTGCGAGAGGAGATGGAGTACACGGAATCCTATCTTTTTCTGATTGAGATGAGGTATGGAACCAATCTTACTATCAAAATGAATATTCATGAGAAATTCAAAGGGATGGAGATTCCGCCATTGACCATTCAGACCCTGATCGAAAATGCCGTCAAGCACAACGAAATCAGCAACAAGAATCCGCTGGAGATCGTTATTCAAACTACCGAAAGTGGTGGTCTAACGGTATGCAACCGCATCCAGAAAAAACTGACGCCCGAACATGGGACCGGCATAGGCCTTACAAATCTGTCGAAGCAATTCCAACTGCTGGGTGAAAGTGACATTCAAATTTCACAAGAAGATAATGTATTTTGTGTGACGATTCCACTCATTAAACCGGTGAAGCAATGAATGCAGTGGTCATTGAAGATGAAAAACTTGCTGCCAGCCATTTATGCAGTCTGCTGAATGACCTTGGGAACATTCGTATTCTTACCGTTTTGGACAGCATTGAGTCGTCTGTCGAATGGTTCAAAACGAATTCAAAACCGGATCTGGTATTTATGGATATCCACCTGGCGGATGGTTCTGCCTTCAAAATTTTCGAATTCACGGATATTACCAGTCCCATCATTTTTACCACTGCCTATGATGAGTATGCCATCAAGGCTTTTAAGGTCAATAGCATTGATTATTTGCTTAAACCCATCACAGTACAGGCCCTCGGGATGTCACTTGACAAGCTGAAAAGGCTTTCCGGGGTACCATCAGGATCTTCAGATATTGAAAAGCTTATATCCGCCCTCAACAAAGAGAAATCGTACAGAACGCACTTCCTGATTCCCGTAAAAGGGAGTAAGCTGATCCCATTGCAGTCCAGGGATATCGCATACATTCACATTGAAGACGGTTTGGTAAAGGCAAAGACCAATGATGGGAAATCGTATGTTTTCGAGTTCACACTTGACGAGCTGACCGCGATGCTCAATCCGGCAGATTTCTTTCGCACCAACCGGCAGTTTATCATCTCACGAAATGCCATCAGGGAGGTTGATTTCTATTTCAACAACCGGTTGTCTGTCAATCTGAAAGTACCTGTCTCCGAAAAAATCCTCATCAGCAAAGTTCGGGTGACCGAATTCCGCGATTGGTTTTCAGGTATTAAATTAATAATGAATTCATGAATCGAATTATCACCTCAACTTTGGCAAAATACACGGTGAATGTATTGATGATCTTCCTTTTTGCCGGATCGGCTATTACCGGTTTGTTTTTATTCTCATGGCTTTGTCAAGCATTGGCATGCTCACTGAAATAGTACCCCGCGGACTCTTCGATTTAAAGGAAATCCACGAAGTTCTGGGACAGGTAACGGTTGGGTTGGAGCTGTTACATATTATACAGCGGTTAAAATGGTATGTCTCGGTTACAAAGAATCTAGTGACGAAAAAGGCGCAATAAAAGCCGGAATATATACTCGAATTCACGATGAAGCAACCTATCTGGCATTATGTTTCGCAAACAAGATCAGAACTTGCCTTGTTGAGAAATTTGATGAAAATGAACAAGAAATTACTGGGACTTATTGAGAGAGGATAGAATTGGCAAGGTAAACCGAAACGTGCTGCCTTTTCCTTCTTCACTCTCGGCCCATATTTTGCCGCCATGCTTTTCAATGAAATCCTTGCAGATGAACAATCCAATGCCTGAACTGGGTTCTCCTTCGGTGCCTATATGGCTAACATCAGCTTCGAGACGAAACAGACTATCAATCATCTCTTTATTCATCCCTATGCCCGTGTCATTGATGGATATTTCAACAAAGTTATCGGGCATCGTCATGGCTGATATGGTTACTCTACCTTGTTTGTGCGTAAATTTTACTGCATTGAAAACCAAGTTATTTAAGATACTATCGAACATTCGCTTATCGGCGGAAACTGTCAAATGTGCAGGTATATCGTAACTTATCTCAATCATTTTTTTGTCGGCGGAATTGCGAATAATTGTTACAATTTCGGCAATCACCTCTTGCAACCGGATAGCTGAAGGGTGAAAACTAATCAATCCACGCTGCATCTTCGACCACTCCAGCAAGTTCTCGAGCAAGTTAAAGAGTTTTTCTGCAGAGGTTCTCATATCAAATAAAAGCAACTGGACTTTTTCCAGCGGATAAGTTTTTATTTTCTCCAACGTCAGAGGGAAATAGCCAAGGAGTGCCTGGAACGGGCTGCGCAGGTCGTGCGAAATAATCGAGAAGAATTTGTCTTTTTCAGCATTAAGTTTTTGAAGGTCTGCATTCTTTTGTTGTATTTCTTCTTCTGCTTGTACGCGCTCGGTGATATCCCTTACAAACTGAAGCACTGCCGTTTCACCTTTCCACTCAGTTTTCCTGCCATTTAGCTCAATCCATGCAAGGGATCCATCTTTCTTCACTATTCTGAAATGATATTTCGGGTCAGCCCCTTCACCTTTTTGCCGCTTACGATAATTGTTTTCTACCAAATCCCTGTCCTCAGGATAAACCAAATCCATATTTGGCATCATCATCAATTCCTCGATCGAATATCCTGTTATTTCAGCCATCGGCTGATTAACAAACATGAAACTAGCCCCTTGTACAATCATTATGCCATCAGGCGAGGTTTCGACCAGAATCCGATAATGCCGCTCGCTTTCCTGAAGCTCGTATTCCAGCCTTCTTCGTTCAGTGATGTCAATGCTATACCCCGCCAACAGCTTTTTACCTCCAAGCGTAATCGGAAATTTAATGCTGGAATAGATACGGCCATTGAACGTTTCTTCTATTTCAAGTTGTTTTTCTTCAGAAGCAACCTTCCAGTCGTCGGCGGTTATTGAAGCGGCGAGTTCAGCAGGAAACAGTTCATACATGGTCTTACCGGCCATTTCGGATCCTGAGATTCCGATCATATCGCGGTAATTTTCGCTGGCCTTTAGTGTGCGGCTTTCAGTTTGACTGACCTCCTTTATGAAAGCAAAAATGGGCGAGTGGTTCATAAAAAGAGAGAGCAACTCATTGCTTTTCTGCAGCTCCTCCTCCATCTGTTTGGATGCGGTAATATCGGTAACGAGACCATGCCAAAGCACAGATCCGTCCTCCTCCAGTTGTGGTAGTCCTTTGGCGGAGTGAATTCTGATGGTTCCATCATCAAATTGAACACGAAACTCCCGTTGCCAGGTGGTTAATTCTTTTGCCGATTTCTCAACGGAAGCAACAAATCCTTTCCGATCATCGGGGTGTAGTTTTTCAAAAATGGCAGAAGCATCTCTGGCTATTTCATCCGGAGTGACCCTGTACATAGATTGAATGACTTCGCTGGAATAAGGAAAATAGGAGCTGCCATCGCGGCGTAACCGGTACTGGTACACGACTCCCGGCACCAGGCTTGTAATTTTCTGAAGGCGGTCGCGCTGAAAGGACAACTCTTCGTTTGCTGAAATCAACTCCCGCTCTGCACGTTTGCGTTCAGAGATATCAACCATGGTGACAAAGCAGTGCTCTCCATCAGCTTTCACCAAACCGGTTAGGTACACATCGATGGGCAACTCCTTGTTAATTGACAGGATAATTTCACACGATTCTTTCACATGGCTAGTAAAGACCCTTTCGACAAAGATGTTGAAAAATGATATGCTACCCGGAGAAACAAAAAATCGTAATTTGCTGTTTTTCAGTTTTGCTCGCTCCTTACCCAACATTTGCGCCCCGGTAAGGTTTAGTTCTACAATCTTACCCTCTCTTGAAAGTGTAAAATAGCCAGAAGGGGAAGAATCGTACAATTCGAGGTATTTTTCTGCTTCAAATTCGGCTTGCTCTTTTGCCCGAAGAAGCTCCTCATTTTGCATTTCCAACTCTATCTGGTATACCTGTGACTCATGAAACAGTTTGAGTATTTCGACTTCCGACAGATCACCAAGTGTCCCTCCCGACGGAATTCCCTTTGTCTCCCGGGTACTTCCGGCTAATTTTGTTTTCAGTATCTCTTCCGCTTTTTGGCGAAGACCTTTTTGGAATCCCATTTTTTGCCCCTGTCTTTATATTAGTTTTTGGAAGGATATTAAAAATAACAAAATTTTCGCAATAAAGTTTAGCACTCATTATTGCTGAAATCCTCGCGCTGAAACTTAATAATTTGTAAATTTGGATTAAATCAATCCCTATGAATTATGGCACATCATACTTCTGAAACCACATTGACCCCTGAAGAGCAGAAATTAACGGAACTTTTCAGGCAGGCCAATGATTACTTCAAAATTGAACTTTTGAGGCCGGCCAAAACTTATTATCAGAGAGCCCTGGCTCTGGATCCTAAAAACGCCAAAGCAAAGCAGCGAATTTCGGAATGCGATCAATTGCTGGCCTACGAAATGAAAGTTATGTGGATCCTGGTTGTAATAACTATTGTTTTGGTAGGTGGCTACCTTTTGCTCAGAACATAAGAATCTCGCCTTATGACCAAATCACGTCTGGAAGCCTTCAGCGATGGTGTTATCGCCATCATCATCACCATTATGGTGCTAGAATTAAAAATCCCCCATGGTTCTGGAAATCAATACCTCGCAGGCACCCGGTAACCCCTCGCCGCCAGCATCGAGTTCAACATTCCCGGGTCGTCTGTGATGATGCCATCCACTCCCCAGTCGATGAGCTTTGAAACCAGGTTCACATCAAAGGTAGTTCCGCTGTGTTCGGGCCAGGTCCAGACTACAACCTTCAACCCTAGTTTGTGTGCTTCGGCCAATGTCTCCTTTGTGAGTTCCACATCTTCCGGTTCCCAGCATGCTCCACCCATATCCTTGATCATCTGAGGGATCGAATTTTTGTGGTCTTTTACCAGGACTCCGCCCGTCCACAATCCGGCTTTTGCCGGATTCGGATCCCAGAAACTGTATGGTGTTCCAGGATAATTGTCCCACTCCGTCAGATAGGCCGTCTTGATCCTGGCATCCAACTTTTGAATTTCATAAAGGCACCGCCAATCGAATGATTGGATCTCGCACATGGTGACAATGTCCTCCTCCTTCATGATTTTATACAAAGCCGCTGCAAATTCGGCCGGGGTATAGGTCCAGTCGTTGTGCTCCGGGTCGGTTTTGAATTCAATCTGAAAGCCGACCCTTTTGCCTGTCTTACCGTTTACAAAGCGGATGGCTTCCCGCAAGGTGGGCATGGTCACGCCATCCATACCAAGTTGGGCAGGGAAAAATTTGCTGTAGGAACTTGTTAAGTTCATTCTGCCAACATCGTACTTTTTGAGTTCATCTACCGTCAAGGTTTTGGCAAGCTTTCTTTCTGTGATGAATTTTCCATCCTGTCCTCTCGTGATATCAGGATTCAGCCGTATATCGTGCGATACGATCACTTCCCCTTCTTTCGACATCACAACATCCATGTCTACCCAGTCGGTGCCGATGGCTAATCCGGTGGTATAACCGGGAATAGAATTTTCAGGAGCATAACTTCTCGCTCCCCGATGGGCATACACCTCAAATTTTTTCCTCGTTTCAGGTGGACCTGGATTATTCGAACTCTTTTTGCCCCTTGCTTGCATATCAGAGCTTAGGGAAACCATCAACATCAAAATGATCCATGTAGCTTTTGAACTTTTCATATACGATATTAGTTTCAATACGATTCCGCCAAGCAGGAATTTCCAAAATAAATCTCAGGATACCTTATATAAGCACCTCATGAGATAATCTGTTTGGTAATATAATAACCTGCCAGGCTTACTGTTGCGGTCACAAAGGTTCCCCATGCAAGATCAATGATAACCACATTTAAAGGAAACCCTTTCAGAGTAGCATAATTGGTCAGATCGTAGGTCGCATAGGTGATTAAGCCAAAAAACGCGCCCAGCAGTAAAGCTCTCATGGCTGATTGCTTTTCAATAGAAGGATTGATAACGAAAATAAAAATACCAACAATAAATAACAGGTAAAAAACCATGGCGGCACCCCAGTTGACGGTTTCGCTCATCAGTGAACCGAGGTATTTTTTGTAGATATTCTTGGCAATAAGACCTAGCCAGACCAGATCAATGGCGAAAAATACCACTGTGGTCAGCAGGTAACTGAGGAGCATCTTTGAAAATGTCATCTTAGTAAAATTTAAATAATGAAGCTGTTAAAAAGACAATCTTCCATGCGGAGGATTGTGCAAAACATAACAACTACTCAATTAAACAGCTATTTGGCCTGATATGTTTCAAATTAGCCAATCTACTTGAACACTGCGCTCACTTTATCCAATCGATCCATATCCTCGTCAGAAAGCCGGAAAGCCATCGCCCCGGTATTCTCTTTCACATGGATTTCTTTGGTAGCTCCCGGGATGGCAACAACTGTATTACCATGAAAATGGATGACCCAGTTAAGCGCAACTTGCGCAGGCGTGGCATTGTATTTTACAGCCATCTCTTTCACCAGCTTAACTACCGGAAGGCTTTTTGCCAGTCCGGCGGATTTGAATTGAGAGCTATACTTCCTGAATCCGATATTTTTGAGCAGCTCCGGATTGTCATGAAACTTACCGGTCACCACTCCCTGGGCCAGCGGGGAGTAAGCAATGATGGAGATACCCAGTTTTTTGGCCACTTTCATGACCCCATTCGATTCGATGCGGCGGTCGAGCAGGCTGTACAAAACCTGGTTGGAGGCCAGTGGAATCCTCCGCATGTCGAGTGTTTCCCAACTATTCTCCATCTGCTTGGCGGAAAAATTGCTCACCCCGATGCATTTGATCAGTTTCCTGTCAAAAAGGTCGGCCATGGCACTCACCTCCGACTTTTCGTTGGAAAATCCCCATGGCTGGTGAACCTGGTAGAGGTCAATGGGGAAAGGGGACAATGCCTTTACCCGATCGTCGAATGTTTTTGGAATGTTTGAGGCAAACCGGAACATGGGCCACCATTTGGTGGCGATGAAAACCTCTCCCGGCTTCTTCCCTGCAGCAAGCAGCGCTTTGGCCAGTGCCTTTTCGGAGGCACCATTGCCATAGATTTCGGCCGTATCGAACCAATTGATTCCACCTTCCAGGGAAAGTGATACCACCTTCCCGATCAGGTCATCTTCGAGGGTTGGCCAGAATTTTCCAGCGAGATTTTTCTGTTTGCTGAACTGCCAGCATCCCAGGCCGATGGGGGTAACCATCTTGCCAGTGTTTCCGAGGGGATAGAGATCTTGTTTATTTTCCATGTTTAAAGACTGAGAATTAATTGATGTTTGATACTGATGCATATTCTGCTGAATCCAAAATATTTAAGCTGTATAAATATACTAATTCATACTATTTAAATTGAATGTTTTTAATATATATGTTGTTTGCTATATTTAAAGCCAGATATTTATGTTAATATATGCAATCATCATATTTAAATGTATCTTTGCAAAAAGAGAAAGCCATGGATTGGAATAGCATGAGTGACAGGACGATTATTTCCGAGATAGGAAAGCGGTTGAAGGAGAATCGACTTCGCAAAAATTTGACCCAAGCAGATCTGGCAACAAAAGCCGGATTAAATTCCTTGACAATAGCAAAAATCGAACAAGGAAAACCTGTATCCCTATTGACACTAATTGCTGCGTTAAGAGGGTTACAACTTCTTGATAATTTAAATCTTTTGGCTCCTGAAGTTCAAATTAGTCCGATTGAAATGCTCAAACTAAAAGGGGAAACGCGCAAACGTGCTTCCAAACCAAGAGAACAATGGATACCATAATGAAAGTCAGACTGTGGGGCAATGATGTTGCAGCAGTAGTGTGGGATAAAGAGAGAGAAACAGCTGTGATAGAATTTTATGGTTCTTTCACCAGACTAGGGTTGGACATTGCACCTTTGACAATGCCGTTGGAAGATATGGTAAGAGGAGAGCGAACATTTCAGTTCATTTCGCTCAGGGGAAAAACATTCAAAGGATTACCCGGATTATTGGCTTTTAAAATTTGATGGTGTAGAGGAGAAAAAGTTGAGTGACAATCCAAAGGGAATTGGAAAAATAGAGTATGCCTACTATAAAATGGCCTTGGATTGTGGAATCAAAATGTCTGAATGCAGGCTTTTCAAAGGAGGCTCCAACGCCCACTTTATGACCCGCCGATTTGATCGCAGCGAGAATGGAGAAAAAATTCATGCGCAAACACTCTGTGGAATGGCTCATTTTGACCGTGATAGTCAATATTCTTACGAGCAAGCCTTTCAAGTTATGAGAAGATTGAAACTACCATATCCTGATATGGAACAGATGTACCGACGAATGGTTTTCAATGTTATCGCCCGCAATCACGACGACCACACCAAGAATCACTCGTTCCTCATGAACCGTTCAGGAGAGTGGAGGCTTGCACCCGCATATGATCTGTGCTACTCCTATTCGGCTGCCGGTAAATGGACGAGTCAGCATCAGATGTCACTCAACAATAAAAGGGATGACTTTTCATACAATGACCTTCTGGTTGTAGCAAAAAATACGGGTATAAAATCAGCCAACGATATCATTGGAAATACGTTGGAGATTGTCTCCCGGTGGAGTGAGTACGCGAAAGAGGTTGATGTCAATAGCAGGCATATCAATAAAATCAAGGAGGCTCACAGACTGCTTACAAGAAAGTAAACTCCTCTAATTCACAAATTGGCAAATTAACACAACGGGTAAGAAGATCTTGAACAAAAATTGCCTGTCTGCTATCCGTACCACCTCCGCTCCCGGGTTAGACTTCCCAGCACATCGATGGTGGTATTTACATTGCTGACTACCTGAAAATCGAACATCCCAACGCAGATAAAATCGGCTCCATTGTTGAAAGCCCATTTGAACCCATCTTTGGGTTCGATGGCACCTGCTGCCAGGATTTTAAATCCCATCACCGGCACGGTCGACTTGCTGACAAATTCGACAGTCCGCTCCGGGAAGAGGCAGAACATGTTGTTGTGGAAGCGGTTGTGATCGAGATACTCCTTTCCGTCGACTTCAAATGGGAAGCGATTCTCCCTCGGATGGGCCGACCAGTATTGATCGTGGTGCATGGTCTTCATGTAATAATCGGGGATGATACCCTGGTCGCGGCAGGCGATGAGCGACTCCACCGAATGGGCCGCAAGTCCGGCGGTATAACCCTGCTTGCGAATATGGCCAAGCATTTTGTCTATCACCTCCAGCTTGTTGTCCCTAACCAGCAAGTCGCACCAGTTGCCCTGCACCTGAACGATATCCACCCCAAAATCGATGGCTTTATCTATGTTCGCATAATACGATGCCGGATTGGTATCCGGACCAATTTTCGATAGCTCCTTGTTGTTCAGATTCGGATGTACCTGGGAAATCACCTTGATCTTGCTGCCTGTCACCTTCTTGTATTTGGCCAGCAATGGATTGGATGCAAATCCGATGTTGATGGTGTTAATTCCGGCCTGCTCGGCAAGAATAAGGGTTTCGTACACTTTTTGTTCTGTGTTGTAAGCTTTAAAAAGGGTGGAGACATAGATCAGATCGCGCGAGTGCGCCCAGCCACCGATCAGATTGCCACCTGCAATCAGCCTGCTGATCTCATGCTTCCCGATTTTCCCCATGGGCAGCTTGCCCTTGAGTTCGTTGAGTGCAGTCTGATTCACCTGTATCGTGGCACCCGACATGACATCCGCCCCATACGAACGATAATGTTGAACAGCGCCTAGTCCCATGGCCCCAAGTACCGGCAGGGTTGCCAGGTTTTTCAATGCTTCCCTTCGCGACTTGGTGCCTTCAGGAATGATCGGTTCTGACTTCTTGCGACTGCGAAGAAGAACGATCAAGTCATCCATGCTGTATCCTCTTTCCTTGTAAGCGAAGAGGAAAATCAGAGCCGCTGCTTCAATAAACAGCTTGTCCACAATGTACAAATGGGCTTCACTGTTCATCAGCAGATTCCCGAAAGGAGGGTATGCAAAATAATAGAACGTAAGCAAAACAGCTCCTGCCAGAGAGGCTAAACGGCTGAACAGTCCGATGAAAAGGGCCAGACCTATCAGCGTCAAGCCAACCATATTCAGGTAATCGGTGGAATGAAGCAGGAACGGGCTACTTGCCAGCCAATGGTAAAAAGGAGAAAAGAAGCCGGAAGTGTGGAGCAAATAGCCGGCAGAACTCCAGTTCTCCATGACTATTTTGGTCCACCCTTCGTACAAGAAATGCCAGCCAATTGCCATTCGCAGAACGGTAATTAAAAGCCGTTCATTCACGTTTTTAAAATGCATCTTCATATTTTACAGGATTAGTTTGGATATCCGAAAAAATCAGCCTGATCACGATGACCTACTTATGGTTAGCAAGGTAATAAATAAAATAGCATGTATGCAGATTATATTCATAGAGATATAGTGCCTTATGCGCTCCACCGGTTTTGCACTCTTCAAGTCTGTTGAGAATTCCATTGGAGAGCATTCTGCAGGAAAAGGAACGAAAGCACTTGCACCAAAACGGTAATACAGGTGGTAGGGAGTAGGAACCGAGATAGTCTTAAGAAAAAATAAGAATGGTAAAAGCAAGAAAAGATTATCTTTGGGTATAATAACAAAAAACCCGGCTTCATCACCAGCATAAAAACTGGGAGAGGAATTACCGGGACTATGGCACAAAGATAGTTAATAAATGGAACGCGGAACAATAGTTGACAGAATTATTTCTAAAGAGCGCTTAGTGCCATACTTGCAACGCCATGATAATGATTTAGACAAGGCTATACGGCACTATAAGAGCAATATTTTGATTTCTGAGTCTTTTTATCCTTTGCTTGCCATTCTTGAGGTCGGATTACGCAACTCAATAGACTTTCAACTTACGCAACGGTTTGGAGTCGAAAACTGGTTTGAAAATATCGAATTTTTAAAGATTGCATCTCGTTTTCAGATTGACAGAATTTCTGAGGCAAGATCGAATGTTCAAGCTGAGAAGAAAGTTGTTACACATGGGAAAATAATATCAGAGCTATCATTTGGTTTCTGGACATCACTTTTTGACGCAAAATTCGAGATGACATTATGGAAAAGTTTGCGACTTTCCTTTCCAAATTGTCCCAAAGAAATTCGAAAACGCAGGTCAATGAGTGCAAAATTTAACGGAATAAGAAAGCTGCGCAATCGCATTTTTCATCATGAAGCAATAACATGGAATTTGGATGTGTTGTACTCCTATGAAAATGAGATACTTAAGGGCATCGAATGGCTAGATAATGAAATATTGGAATGGATTGGAGATTTAAATCATGTTGACCAAACTATTGAAAATTATAGGAATACCATCAAATAGCTATTGCCCGCTCCCCCTTGTTTGCAAGGAGGGGGCCGCAGTTGGTCGTCTGAGACGATTTCACGCAGATATACTTTATTTTTCCCAACCTTATGAACTTTAAATTATCACCATTGTTTTTTCTGATTTTCGGTATGATCTTGTTGTTGGGTTAAGTTTCATGCATTTAACGTCATGTATGTAACGTCATGCATTTAATGTCATGCGTTGTGCGTCCAGTGCTCAGCGTCATGCTGAATTTTTTTCAGCATCCCCTGAATATTGAGGAGATGCCGAATCAAGTTCGGAATGACGTACCACCTTATAGCAAATGGGCCTTGTTGACTATTATCTTATTTAAGTTTCGCATCAACTTCAAGCCGCATTTAGCGCGGCCTTCATTTTGATGATTTTTGTAATTGACTGATTACCATCAGCTATTTTATTTAATATTTCTTCCATATCTATTTCG
>CAIRSO010000428.1 GCA_903881215.1 uncultured Bacteroidia bacterium | reverse complement strand
GGCACATATATTTCTTTTACTTTGTGTTCTTCTTAAGCCTTTTGTACCATTCGGAACTGGTATTCAATGTTATTTTCCCAAATTATATAATTAAGAATTTATATGAAATAAAGGACGGATTCTATTTCAATAAGCCATTCTTAAAGGAAAACCTTGTTGACAAGGAATTTAATAGTGACTATTATACAAATTCTCAAGGGTATCGAATAAGTACTAAAATGGATAATACTAGAGCTATTAAGGATTGCGATTGGTTATTCCTGGGGGATTCCTACGTTCAAGGTGCTCAGGTAAATTATGAACAGCTATTCACTACTGTTCTCTATCAGTCCTTCCCCAATAAAATTATTTTAAACGCTGGAATAAGTGGTCTGGGAATAATCGATGAATATTTACTCTATAAATCCCTGGTAAAGAAACTTAACCCAGATCGTGTATTTCTAACGATATGTAATTTTAATGATTTTATGAATGTTTCAAAGAATCAGATTAATTACAGTGACTACTTGATTGACAAATCAAATTTTTTACGTTATATACTTTTTGATTATAAATATTCAAATCCGCAGTCATTGCCTTTGGGAAGATGGACAGAACCATTCTTTAAGGATGAAAGTGACAATATGGAATACAACATATTCTTCAAGAAATCGTCTGAAACAAAAGCTAATGACATTTCTAACTTTAAGAAATACTTGACCATATTTAATGAGGAAGTTAAAAAAAACAATTCACAATTAGTTGTTATTCAGATTCCTACAAAAGAACAGATTTACTATAAATATTTTGATGAAGTCATAAAGAGTTTTCATCTTGATGTTAAAGATTTGGATATGAATGCTCCGAACGATATTCTTCAAAAGGCTTGTTTTGAAAATGGGATAAAACTAATTGACTTAAGAGAGCCTTTCGCAAAATCAGAATCAGAGGTTTATTTCCAATTTGATGAACATTTAAATCAATCTGGACATAAAGTAATTGCGAATGAAATTGTCAATCAATTTCAGAACGAATCCTCAAAATACAAACTTTTAACAAGCGGCTACATTTATGACAGATACCCAACTTATGATCCCAAAAATCAACAGATTATTTTTCAATCTTTAGTAGATGGTAATTTTGAAATTATGGTGTCGGATTCAAACATAACAAGATCAAGCAGAATTACTTTCAATGAGCAAAATGAATTGCATCCAGTTTATAAAGATAGTGTATTAATGTTTTCGGTTGGTGATCAAGAGACAGGGGATTTGAAAGTGCAGCAATTGGATTTGCGGAATGGGACAAGAATTATGATTTCAGAAGATTCTTTATTTGGCGCTATTCCACAGTTTGCACATTCCAATTCAAATCTGATCACATATGCAGAATGGTCGCTTAATAAAAACACAAAATCACATATTGTCTTATCTAATACTGATTTAAAAAGTAAAAGTGCTATTTCACCAATTGAGAATGAGAGTTGGCGCCCAATTTTCTCTCCTTCAGACACAGTCTTGTACTATATTTCAAAAGCGAAGAAGTACTATTCAATATATTCATACAACACTATTATTCGGCAAAATAAATTACTATTTGAACAGGATTTTGATATTTGGGATATTTCAATATCTCCAGATGGTAAAAGAATTGCCTTTTCTGGTAATCCAGATAAGAACTGGGATCTTTTTGTTTTGTATTTAGAAACCATGGAGCTAAAAAGAATAACCTATTCTAAAGGAAATGAATGGGATTCGCATTTTCAAAGTAATAATTCGCTATTATTTGCTGGTGAATTTGGTTCTGGGACATCCACAGAATTTTTTTGTGATGTAGTTAGAAACAATATAAAATCTTTAGATATTACATCTTTTGATGATAATGAAAATTACT
>CAIRSO010000427.1 GCA_903881215.1 uncultured Bacteroidia bacterium | reverse complement strand
GTTGAACATGGCTGCATCGCTCCAACCTAATTGATTGCCCTGGGTTGAAAGTTCTACACACCCTACAATTCCATAATCAAGTGCATGTTTTTTTGAAATTCCCAGGTTTTCGAGTGCCGGAATAATGGCATCATCATTAAATATTTGTGGCATTCCGCTGCCTTTCGAAATTACCCTGACACATGAATCGATAAATTCAACGGGTGATTCAGATCCTAACCGCGCCGATAAGTTGGGCTGTGGCAGACCGAGTATCTCTTGAGCTTTAAGCATCAAATAGGTCAGTTCGTTTCCAGCATGTTGCCCTTTATCATCCAAACCGCCGATTGCAACATTAAAACCAATCGGAAATCCTGCAAAATATCTGGCACTGTGTGCATTTCTCAGGTAAACAATTTCGTTAAATTTCAGCCAAAGACAGGAAATTATTTCAAGTGCTTTTTCTGATGATATTTTCCCTGATTTGATGTCTTTTTTATAGAAAGGGAAAAGATATTGGTCCATCCGGCCTGGTGAAAAAGAAGATGCATTGGATTCAAGGTGCAATAAAACGAAGAGAAACCAAACCGATTGAACCGCTTCATGAAATGTATCAGGATTCTTAACAGTTAGCTTCCGGCAAATTCCGGCAATCTCCAGAAAATGTGCCTTTGTTTGTTCAGTTAATGATTCACCGGCAAGTTGAAGGGCGAGATCAGAATACCTTCTTATAAATATCAATGAACCTTCCAGGGAAATACAAACCGACTCAAGAAACGTTTTCATTTTTTCGTCTGACTCTTGTCTGAGCGCAGTTTGAAATTTTATGAGTAGTTCTGCTGGTCCCGATTCCAGCCATCCCTGAACATCGGGGATGATATGGCCTTGTGCATGATCCTTTTGATTTATTTTCAGAACCTTTTCCGTTCGCTTGATTTCCTGGCCCAGGTTGCCTGTTTTAATTGAGTCCTCCAGGGTTTTTCCCTTCCAGAACGGAACAATTTCATCGTAAAAAAGATCAACATCTTCCTTTCTGACTTCAAAACGGTCCTGTTCCCGATAGGGCAGATTTTTAATTTCTTTCTCAAGCCAATTGATACCTGCTTCAGGGAAGATTACCCCTGCTCTTCTACCATGTGTCCGGTTGCCAACAATCAGCTCATCCGGATCAATTGCCAATGGAAGTTCTTTGCAGCAGGCCCGGAAAGATTTGGCTCTCTGAATTGCGCGTGGCTCACCTTCTGTTTCCTTAAAAATCCGGGTAATAATTCTGGCCTGATCAATGGAAACAAATCTTTTTTCTTCAGACAATTTTTTCTTCAACCTTGAAATTCTATTCTGCATAATTTCGTAAGATTATTCGATCAATTTAAAACTACTTTAATCCTTTAAAAAAAGTATAATAATGGCCATTCATAACTGAATCAGCCAACAGACATGCCTCAGTTAAATGATAATCGCCCCACATACTGGATTCACCGTTTGGTATTTTGCTCCCTGCTGGTATATAATCCCAATTATTCGGGTAATGATAGACAGAATGTAAAAGGATTCCCTGATGATTGGAATCTGAAGACAAATATGAGTCTGACAATAAAGTTTTTAAGGTTGTAAGACCAGCCTGAAAATAGTTTTCAGCGAGAATTGGTTCCTCCTCTTTTAATAGGTTTGCCAGTCGCAGCAATCCCTGTGCCCCAATGGCTGCAGCGGAGCTGTCTACAGGTTCAAAGCCATTAAACGGATTTGCATCATAGGCTGTGTAATCGCCTAACCGGTGCAGATTGGGGGCGCCTGTGTCCCAGTAAGGTATTCCGTCGGCACTTGTGTTGGCAATATAAAAATCACACGTTGCTTTGGCAGCTTTCAAAAAAACCTCCTTAATTTCTGAAAAATCAGGAAGATCGGGTTCATGGCAAATGATATATTCCAATAACTCGGTAAAACCCAGCATAGCCCAGCTCAGTCCCCTTGTCCATGTGGTAAATCCCGAGAAACCCTGTTGTGAATTCGGACAACGGTACTTACCGTTATTTATATTGAAAATTGATTCATGAGCGACCCTTCCATTTTTGTCATACTGGTCACGTCCTTCCCCGTAATAAACGCCATACCTGGCTGTAATTAAGGCATGGGTAATGGCTCTCCTTAATAGATTAATTTCTTCATCATTTTCATCCAGCATCCGGTGACCTAACTTGTGCGATGCAAGAAGCACCCTGCACGTTCTTATGGTATCAATGAAAAGTGAATGAGGCCCGTTAAATGAATAAATGAACCCTTCCGATTCACTGATTTTTGTCCACCTCTTTGCCTGTACAGCTCCTGATATTTTAAGCGCCAGACGAAATAAATCCAACTCAGCTTTTGTAAATTCATATTTTCCCAGATTCCCCAATCTTAAAAGATTTCCATACGTACTGATGTTATTGAATCCGTGATCATGAACTCCAAAATGGCTGAGATGGTGCGACATCTTTCCCAGGGTATTCTGTTTCCCAATTTGGAGAATATCCTCATCACCGCAGGCTTCAAAAATCAGCAAGGGGATGCCGTACT
>CAIRSO010000426.1 GCA_903881215.1 uncultured Bacteroidia bacterium | reverse complement strand
TCTGTTCTTTCAGGTTTTTGGCTGGTCCAAATGCATGTTTCACATCATGATTTTCGATATAGTCACGCAAAGAAATATTATGGTTCCATGTTTCAGTCCACTTATTGCTGCGGTTCATATATCGTTTATAATCTTTTTTGAACCCAAGGCCTTTGGCAACCTGTGCTACACAATAATCACTCAAATTCATCTCTAAAGCTTGCGAAACATTACAAAAAACCGGACATTCATGTTCCTTTCCTTCATAAGTAAATACGACCTTTCCACCTTTATCGCCCGGAATCCAACCCCTGTCGTTTTCAATATATGTATCACAACGCATGTTGTCGGCATTATTTTTTATCATTTTGTAGGTTTCGTTCCAATTATGCACTCCGGGTATTTTCTTAACAAAAGCATCTCCCACGATATTTTCGATGGCATCGCTGCCCTGATTCCAACGGTAGCGGAATGGTTGTCCGGCTCTTCCGAGCGAATAAATTCTCAGTTTTTGAGCCTGAATACCATCGCCAACAACACCATTGATTTTATAAAACTCTGTATAAAAATTTATTACATCAGCAGTTAATTGCGGATTGATTAATATCATAAATGGATGAAGTGTACGATAGGTATCCCATAATGCACTGAAATCATCATAAAACGGCACATTTTTATTCCAGTTTTTTGGAGCATCGTTTGTGCGGTTGCGGGGCATAAGCATTGAATGATAGAGAGATGTATAAAACACTTCATAATCGTTTGCTCCGTTTACACCCTTGAAATTATCACCCAAATTGATGGTAACTCTGCTGAGTTCTTTCTCCCAAGCTTTCTCAGTTTCTGTTCTTACTTTTTCAAAATGATAACCTGTAATCTCATTTCTCAGGAACTTTTCTGCATTTTCAATACTATTGAGCGAAAGCCCCACTTTTACGTAGATTTGTTCATCTTTTTGGGTATCTAAACGAATGAAGCCTCCTATTCTGTCGGGTGTTTTAAAGTCAGGATTCCACTCCTCTTGTCGGGTATTTTTATTATATCGTAAAAGAGGGATATCCTCAGTAATTTTTATTGATTTTGTGCCTTCCATCAACTTATCATTGCGCCAGACACCACTACTTTTAAAAGGTTTTGAAAATTCTGCTGTAAAATATACCGTGTAAGGAGTAGAACACCAACCTCCTATATACCTACCCCATCCCTGAATTTTATTTTTCTCCGGAATAATCTCAAAATCTCCCTCGAGTAAATATCCGGCAGTGCCCCTTGTAACATCACCCGGAATATTGTGCGACATATCAATCACAAATGATGCATCGTTTGATTCCGGATAAGTAAAACGGTAAATAGAGGCGTTGTGTGCAGCAGTTATTTCTGTGCGAATATTATAACGAGTTAGGGTTACAGCATAATAGCCTGCTTTGGTAACTTCGTCATTTTTTTTTGAACTGTGACTTCCATTCTGAGTACTTAATCCAATTTGTGGAGAGAAAAGAAAATTGCCATAATGGCCCGGGCCACCCGCACCATTGGTGTGTATCTGACTAAATCCTACAATGGGTAAATCCACATCATATCCATCAGTCATCCACGCACGTGGAGTACAGTCGGGACCAGGACTTATTGCACCCCAGGGACGTTGCGGACCAACAATAGTATTGCCATGGTCGGTATATGCAGCACCAAAAAGTGTATTTACATATTTGTAATTCGTCGTTTGAGAAAAGCCCTGATTAAGAAAAAGGGCAAAACCTGCTATCAGTAAAATCTTATTTGCTAAATTGATCATATAATTATTTTGGATTTGATATTATTGAATCAAAAAGGGTTTACCTAATTCTTTTAATATATAAAAGCCTTTGGGGATATTTAAACATACATTTTCGCTATTAACTCTGCACGTATAAACCTTCACACCCAACAGGTTGTATATATGCATGGTTTGACCAATCGGGAAACCAGAAATAATGGTAGATTCATTCATTTTATAAATTTGGATGGATTGGTTTTCAGGAATATTATTCCCCGAAATAGAATTTGCAGGAATATTTATACTATTGTCCCAGCCATTTGTTCTGAAAGGAGATGCTGGCAAACCCTCTTTGTTTCTCAAATTAGGCAGTGGGTCCTTTTTATAGGCGAACCATACATTGGTTGGATTTGGAACTGAGGCAGCTGATACCAACACGTCATTACCATCAATAACTGCATCGGCTGCAACCATGATATTATCAGCTCCTCCAATTACAAATTCGTTTAAAACAGTTCCGCCTCCAATAGCTTCCAAGCCCGAACCAACAGAAGCAGGGTGAAATGAAATCCTGATTTTATTGCCTTCCACTTGCATTGATTTGTACATGGGACCGGTATAAACAATATCTTGACCGTAAATTTTAGTTTTTGCCCATAAAGCCAGACGTTTTCCAACATCTTTTTTATTTGTAGGGTGTATATTAGTTAAATCGGAAGTAATATCCGTTGTAACTACCATTCCTGTATTTGGCAAAACCAGCGTATTTGTTTGTTGTTCGCGAGTAATCCCTGTATTAGCACCGGCATTTGAATAGGGTGCTATTTGGACAAAATAGAATGGCAGATTACTTTGTCCCCAACGGGTACGCCAATCATTAATCATAGCCGAAAAAAGTCTGGTATAGGCAGTTTCGCCGGAATTACCTTCGCCCTGATACCAAAGGAATCCATTAATTGTAAATGGTATCAGCGGTGCAATTCCCCCATTGTATAGAATTGTAGCTGAGTTTACTGCACTCGAAACCAAAGTAGGATTTTGATCATAAGGATCAAGGTAGGTCGATTTAAGTATGGGGTCATCAGCCATAGCCTCACGACTTGTCCACCCCTGACAGCGAGTAGCGCCGACAGCCGAAACGATAAGGCCAATTGGAATATTTATCTTTGAATCGTCATATAGTTCTTTTGCAAAATAATAAGCCACTGCTGAATATACTTGTGCATTCGTTGGATTACATTCTGTCCACGA
>CAIRSO010000425.1 GCA_903881215.1 uncultured Bacteroidia bacterium | reverse complement strand
AGTAATTTTGTCATGTTAAACTAAAACAATTGAGATTTAGTTTTTTTTCTAAATTCAATTTTCTTGGATGAATTTAACCTTTTACTTTTAAAAAAGTATTTATATATGTTACTTTTGGAATTTTGCCAAAATAAAAAAATTTAATTTATTAAAATATCAATATTTTTTTTATCTTTTTGCTATGAATACATCTGTAAAAACACAAAATAAAGGCCGCATTACACAAATTATTGGTCCAGTTGTCGATGTAACATTTCCACCCGGAAGTATGCCTAACATCTATAATGCATTAGTAATTACTGGGAAAAATGGTACAGGCGAAGAAGTATCTGTAACATGTGAAGTTCAACAACTTCTTGGTGATCATTGTGTTCGTGCAGTTTCAATGAGTGCGACTGATGGGCTAATGAGAGGTATGGATGTACTTGATACAGGAAATCCGTTAACAGTACCGGTTGGTCAAGCAACTCTAGGCCGTATTTTTAATGTTTTAGGTGAACCTGTTGATAATCTAGGTCCAGTAAATAATAACGAGGCTTTTCCTATTCACCGTTCGGCTCCAGCTTTTGTAGATTTAGATACAAAACTTTCTATTTTTGAAACTGGAATTAAGGTTGTTGATCTTTTAGCACCTTATCGTCGTGGAGGGAAAATTGGGTTATTTGGTGGTGCTGGAGTTGGAAAAACAGTTTTAATTATGGAACTGATCAACAATATCGCAAAAGCCCATGGTGGTGTTTCAGTTTTTGGTGGTGTTGGTGAGAGAACTCGTGAAGGTAATGACCTTTACATGGAAATGAAAGAATCAAAAGTAATTAATGAAGAAAATATTTCTGAATCAAAAGTAGCTCTTGTATACGGTCAAATGAATGAACCACCAGGAGCTCGTATGCGTGTAGGTCTAACAGCTTTAACAATGGCGGAATATTTTAGAGATGTTAATAAACAAGACGTTTTATTATTTATTGATAATATTTTCCGATTTGTGCAAGCTGGTGCTGAAGTTTCGGCTTTATTAGGACGTATGCCTTCCGCTGTAGGTTACCAACCAACATTAGCAACAGAAATGGGTGGATTACAAGAACGAATTACATCAACAAAAGATGGCTCTATCACATCAATTCAAGCTGTATATGTTCCAGCAGATGATTTAACAGATCCTGCTCCGGCAACAACATTTGCTCACTTAGATGCAACAACAGTTTTATCACGCGGCCTTGCATCTAAAGGAATTTATCCAGCTGTAGATCCTTTAGATTCAACATCAACAATGTTACAACCATGGATTTTAGGTGAAGAACACTATTCGTGTGCTCAAAACGTGAAACAAACACTTCAACGCTATAAAGAATTACAAGATATTATTGCAATTTTAGGTCTTGATGAATTATCAGAAGAAGATAGAAAAATTGTTGCAAGAGCACGTAAAATTGAAAGATTCTTATCTCAACCATTTTTTGTTGCTGAAGTTTTCACTGGATCTCCAGGAAAATATGTTAGTTTAGCAGAAGCAATTCAAGGGTTTAATTTAATTTTAACAGGTGAATTAGATTATTTACCTGAGCAAGCGTTTTATTTAGTTGGAAATATTGATGAAGCTATTTCTAAAGCTGAAACTCTTAAATAACTTATTTATTTCATAAAATCAAAAAGGAAAGTTTTATGAGTTTACAAATTTGTATTATGACACCTGAGAAGGTGTTTTTTAATGAAAAAGCAGATGAAATTATTTTGCCAACAAATACTGGTCAAATGGGTGTTTTAGCTAACCATGCTCCATTAATTTCTGCTTTAGATATTGGAATTATGCTTATTAGAACACAAAATACTTGGAATTCTATTGCTTTAATGGGTGGGTTTGTTTTAGT
>CAIRSO010000424.1 GCA_903881215.1 uncultured Bacteroidia bacterium | reverse complement strand
TTACTGATTAAAGTAATGTTGCATTTCTATGCAGGCAAATAGCAGAGGTAATATTCCATGTGTATCGCTTTTTACAAATGGAGTTTTGGCATATGCTTCGGGATTAGTGCTAAAATTAGTCCCTCCTTTTACTCCGTTTAGATTGCCATCATTATCAACAAAGGATTTTAAAGCTAACCATGCTTTTTCAACAACCTGTCCATATTCCTTTTTGGAAAGCCATCCATTGTTAATTCCCCGGGCAATACAAAGTGTAAAAATTGCGGTTCCTGAAGATTCCCTGACAGTTTCGGGCATGTCGAGGATGTTGTGCCAGTAACCTTCATTGTCTTGTTGTCTTACAATACCTTTTATATGTTCGTGGTAAATATCAAGTATGGCTTTGTATTGTTTGTGGTTTTTGGGAAGATTTTGTAAAACTTCACTGGTACCCCAAATTGCCCATCCATTACCCCGTGACCAGAAAGGTATTTTTTCATCTGGACGATCAACATAACAGGCTTGCATATAGAGTTTTTTCTCTTTTTTATACAGAAGTTTATTAAACTGAATAATCTGATTGGCAGCATCATCATATAAACTTTGTTTTAGCAATGTGTCATTTGTATACATCGCTGAGAAAAGCAGGTAAGGTATTCCCATAAACATATCATCTGCCCAAACTGATGGAGAAATTGTGTATTTACGTGCAAAAACTCCGTTAGGCAAACGGTATTGTCCGTTGATAAGATAATTCATTATTTTCTCTGCATGCGCTGCATATTCTTCCCGCAAAGGGAAAGATTCTTCATAAATGAGACGTGTCATAAAGGGAATTGAAGGGGCAGACGTGTAATCAAGCATCGGTCTTCCTGCTGTTCCCCAATTCAAGGAACGCACTGCATGAAGTTCCTTTGTCTGATATTGAGCAAGAGGAAATGTCTTCAGGGTATATTCACACCACTTTATAGCGTAGTCGGCATATTTATTATTTTTTGATTCCTGGCTAAGGCGTTGCAGTCCCCAGATAAATCCACCGACATGATAGCTCCATGCATAAAATTTCCCGCCATCCGGATTTTCAGTATTTATGTGAATACGTGGAATATCCCAGGTAAATATTTGATCTTCTAATTTATATATTTTATGAAATTCTATCCTTTTCTCAGGCTCATATTGAATCTCAAGACCCTTTCCATCCGGATTTTCGAAACTACCAAGCACAAGCCAATTGACGATATTGATATTTGGAGCATAACTTTCCAGTGATGTCTTTATCTTTTTCCCCTTTTCGGCATAAGGACCCAGGTTGTTGCTTTGCATCAAAAGCAGCCATTTCCCTTTCCCACTATAGGCAGACTTTATAAGTATTTTATTTTCTCCCTTATTTAATTTTACATTGAATCTTTCGGGCAAAATATAGGTCTTCTCTTCAAACCGAACGGATAACTCCTGATCTCCGTTCCGGCTAAATACGAGTTGATCGTTAACCCATATTTTCGTCCCGCTTGTGCAACCTACTTCAAAGGTTTCGATCTGTTCAGTTTCTGAATAGAGCGAGGAAAAAGCATAGGCTATACCGGGCTTCGATTTATCAAAGTTCTGACCAAAGTCAATAGACTCAACGCCTGCATAAGGAGTTTGAATTGCATATTCGAAACGAAATTTAGTTTGATCAACAATTTTATCAGCAACAAATTTTGCTAATTCGAGGGGACTAAATTCTTCTGTTATCGGCTCATATTTACGAAGTTGTTGAGCATAAAGAATAGTACTAACTCCTAAAATCAGGATTGTGGATTTTATCCTTTTCAGTGTCTTCATCTCAAATTATATTTGTTTTTAAATGTTACAAAAATTGCTGCCGTAGTAAATACATTGTTAACACGCATCCCCTGAGCAGCCAGTTTATCGATGTTTGGTGTTTGCGCCACCTTGTCCCCATAGCAATCCATTTGCGGACTCAAATCTTCGGTCGAAATCCAAAGGATGTTTATTGTTGGTTGTCTGAGCCTCTGCAGTTGAATAAAGAGCAGACCAGACGGGGATAGCTGCTATTACGACTGGGACTAATCCGTTGAATATCTTTGATCGCTTCATTGCAAGTTATCTTTTTATTTATTTATTTCTTCAATGGGTTTAGGGAACCTCCTGATTGCACCATACCTTAAGTACGAATCAAGAACATCCTTGTCAGATCCAACAATTCTGGGATCTTTTGATTTTTCCAGTTCCTTCATCAATTCTGACTTCATTTCCTGACCAATTGCTGTATACTCTTTCCTGCCATATAAATTGTTTAAACAATTTGGGTCCTTAACCACATCATATAGTTCAAATTCCGGTCTTTTACCATATGCCAGATTGAAATAATAACGGATTTTATTGTCCGCGTGGTTCTCAATGATATACGATTTGGAAGGAGAATCATCTACATCCGTGAAAGCCCATTCAGAATAGTGAATGCCTTTCTCGTCTAACCCGTACATTGGAAGCAATTCATTCTCAGAATTAGGTTTTAAAGCCTGGGGATCTCCGGCCGGCCATCTTTCAGGTTTCATATTCCAGATGAACAGGTTTGTCGCGCTGCGGATGGCACGCTGAGGATAGCCCAGATTGTTCCACCTTGACGAAGAATGTCGCTCTCTTCCTGCAAAAATGTATTTTTTGGTCTCATCAACAATTCCTGCTTTTTTCGATTTTAGTATATTGACCATACTCCTACCTGAGATGGGCATCATACCATCCTGCTTTGTTCCGGTCATTTCAAGTAACGTTGGTGCAAAATCGACAAAACTTACCAGATCGTCCACCGTCCTGTTCTTCGGAAATCCTTCAGGATAACTGATCGCCAGGGGAACATGAACCCCATATTCAAAACAGTTGGCTTTGGCGCGAGGAAAGGACATCCCGTTATCGGCAGTTACGATAACAATTGTATTGTCTAATTCCCCTATTGAATCTAGATAATTCAACATCCTAGTCAAATGCAGATCGAACCAGTCAATTTCAACTGCATAATCCAAAATGTCACCTCTGATTTCTTTGCTATCGGGAAGAAATCCTGGAACTTCGACTGATTCAAGCTTTTTACCGATTCGTTGCCACGAATCTTTTTCATAACCGCGATGTGGTTCCTGCGCTCCGTACCAGAAATAAAAAGGCTGATTTGGTTGACGCTGCTCTACAAAATTTCGAAAGTTGGCAAAATAGTTGCTACCCCCAATTCCACCAGCAGTGCGTTCATCAGATGGAACGCCTTTTCGGTATTGGATGGCGTTAAAGAATTTGCCAGCGGCATTTTCCTTTCTCCACAATGAATCCATTTCATTCCGCGCGTATTGGAATGGTGCGACCCCTTTCCCAGTATACCCAACATGGTAACCGTTTTTTTCGAGAAGGTCAACAAATGGCACATATTTTTTCATCCAGCTGGATGCATGTTGACCGCTTTGTTCGTTTTGCCAGGGATAGCGACCGGTAACCAGGGATCCGCGCGAAGGTGCGCAGCCGGGAGATCCGGCATAACAATTATTAAAATAAATTCCATTCCGTGCGATCCTGTCAAAACCGGGTGTTTTCACAATTTTACTACCTGCAAAACTGGTATGTGCAAAGGATTGGTCATCGCTGATGGCGATCAAGATATTTGGACGCTTTGATCCTTTTTTCCCTTCTGATTTAAAGGCTCCCAATAGCATTCCGCTACCCAGCGAGCAAATTACAAAAATTGATAATGCGTTCATAAATAAATTGATGAATAATATTTGGTTGGTATTATCTGGTTTGAATCAAAAAATCTTCCATCGATTTTTCGTAATATGGAGTAGCTATAGGCCCTTTGAGAAGCGGATCATTGACCGCTTTCATCCATTGCAAAAGCTCTTTTGAAAGTTCTGTCACTATTTCTACGTTTTCCCTCTTATCTCCAAGGTTCACCAATTCAAATGGATCATTTTCAATATCATATAATTCAAAAAACGGCCGTGCCCCAGTGGTTTTTTCTCTTTCAATATGTGCTGAAAATCGTGATGGGCTGATTGCCAAGGGATAAGCGACTGTTCTTCCAGCGTCAAAATAACGAATGAGCTGATATTTTCCGGATATAACAGTCCTTGACTGGTAATCACGTTTCATATCTGGAGTAAACTGAGCAAAGACAGATTTTCGGGGAGGTACATTAGTCTCACCTGAAAATATTTTTTTAAAACTTACACCTTCTATGTTATCTGGGATTGAAAAACCAGCATATTCAAACAAAGTTGGTAATACATCCACATTACTCATTGATTCATTAAATACTTTTCCACCCGAAAAGATAGAATTTGGTTGATAAATTATGAATGGGACTTCTGTCCCAGCTTTTCGCGTTGTCCACTTTGCTCCGGGAAATCCAATTCCATGATCACTGGTGAAAATAATGATGACATTTTTTGTCACTTCACTCTCAGCGATGGCATCGAATATCTTTCCAACACAATCATCCATAAATTTTATCTCTCCTTGAAATTTCGCCAGTTCACTCCGAATTTCAGATGTTCCTGCCAAAAAGCTTGGAATATTTATGCCTTTTGAACTATCTGCCTCTTGTTTATAAGGATCA
The DNA here is from genome assembly GCA_903881215.1 of uncultured Bacteroidia bacterium. GTDB lineage: Bacteria > Bacteroidota > Bacteroidia > Bacteroidales > Prolixibacteraceae > CAINVV01. The sequence goes on along the minus strand of CAIRSO010000424.1, from coordinate 2,175 downwards.
TGAACCTCAGTAAATCCTATTTTAAGAAAAAACGGTTTATCGTCGTTACTGGATTTATTGAAAAAACTTATGGCTTCACTAACCGTAGTTTTTGCATTGTTTTTAGTTGAAAGATGCTGCTCAAATCCAAGCCGGCCAGGTTCTCCAACATGGGTAAAACCGATCAGTGTTGTATTATAATCTTTAGACTTGAGCAACTGTGCAATGTGTTGTTCGTCGTCGTTTAATTTCCACCACCAGGGAGCATGTGTAAGTCCCATAAGTCCGTTTGATTGTGGGTATCTTCCGGTAAACAAGCTACCACGACCAGGTGAACGCACTGCCGAAGTAGAATAAAAATTTCGGAACATAATACCCTGAGATGCCAACTTGTCAAGGTTGGGAGTGTTAACTGTCTCTATACCATAACATCCCAGATGCTGTCCTAAATCGTGGCAGGTAATGATTACAATATTGGGGGGAGTTTGTTTGATTAAATCTGTTGGATAGGCTGGATTAAAAAATGATATTCCTGTAATTCCTGCTAATACGCCTAATGACTTGATTTGATTCATAGGATTAAATTTTTAACCTGAGAAATTTCTTATTTGGGTGAAATACCCTCAAGAGAAATTTAACACCGACCGAAAATGAATATTTGGTTAGTGGCATTTCCTATTTTCGGTTCCGGGGAGTTTTTAAAACAAATAATTAGCAAAAGAAGAATCAAAGTACTGCCTTATTTCTAAGTGATACTTTGATTCCTCCATAAGAAACTAATCTCCCTTATAACTGAGAGGAGGAACGTTTCTTTCGGTCCCGGGATATCCCTTGTTCTGATTAATGATCCCTCCTGTATTAGAATTTATCGCATAAGATGGGATTGGCCAGAATATGTGCTTAGGCGAACATGTAAATAAATTCCCATAAGGTGTTTTTACGGATTTGTTATAAAAATCACTTACTTCATTTACTCTGTCAAACCAGAAATTATCTTCGCTGATTTTATCCATGGTATATATCTTCCCATTATAACATGGAATACCCTTGGTTGCATAAATAATTGCCATCCTGGTCAATTCTACTTTGCGAAGCTCTTCATAATACAATTCACGTGTTCTTTCATCCAGAACAGCTCCGATTTTTTTTGTTTGGATATCGCTAGCTGTGTACTTGTAGATAGCATTTGCCCGTTGCCTGATTACGTTTATATCATCTGCCGCCTTTTGCCATTCTCCCTTCCAGACGTATGCTTCAGCCCGCAACAAATATATTTCGGCAAGTCGCAAAATATACCAATCCCCAGGCCCTCCTGCAGGTTGAACTTTATCCGGATCCGGAACCCAAACTTTATAATGAGGCCAACTATACCAGGATCTAATGGTATCAATACAAAAAAACGTACCTGTAATACTTCGCAATTGCAAATTTTTACCATACCATGGATTATTACTTGTCTTTAGCGCCGGGTTGTTATAAACCAGCGACTCCATAGTAACCCAATTACCGTTATCGGTTCTGTGACGATAATCCGTAAAGTCTTCAACTCCATTAATTTTCCATACTAGTCTTTGTGCATAGGAACTCGGGCGAATGCGGGCAATACCCCTCCCATATTTTTCGACTAGTCCAATTTCCAATTTTGCTGCATCTGACATGCCGTTAGCACCATTGGGAGTTTTAATGATTCCTGTTAGTCCATAATTTGGAACCATATTCCTCATTGAGTTTACACCAGCAGAATTTCCTTCAATTCCATATCTGTCAATGGAAATTAACAACCCTTCTGTATTGCCTGCAATGCTTTTATTTTCAATACGGAACATATCCCAAATTACATCTTTGTTTGCTATACCTTTATCAATGCCGAATCGCTGGGTATTCAATTTGTGAACTCCACCATCAATTACCTCGGTAGTCATCTTTATTGCATCGTCAAATCTGCCTTCGAGCAAATAGTATTTGGCAAGCAGCAGTTTACATGCGGCTTTGGTAACCTGTCCCTTAGTTACCAAATTAGCTTCAGGTATATTTTGTGTCGCATACTCTAGATCTTTAATCATTTTCTTCCAGATGGATTCTTTTGTTGTAGAATAGAAATCAAGTTTGGGGGAAGATAGCTCTTCCAGAACCAACGGTACATCTCCATATTGCAAAGTTTTGGTATAATAACGATAAGCCCTTACAAAGTAAGCG